>NZ_AFOC01000094.1:0-13352 GCF_000224455.1 endosymbiont of Riftia pachyptila (vent Ph05) | reverse complement strand
AACGCAGAAACTGGATATTCTAGGCGCAAGATACAAGTTCATGACTTGATCAGAGGCTCCGTAGGTGCCGAGTGGCGCTATTCAGTGGGCGGGCGCACCTCTGCCGCCTCACTCATGGCGTGGATTGCGCCCTCTAGGTCGGTCTGGTCAGGGTTCTCCTCACTCTGCTGATCAAGCATCTGGAACAGCTCATCCTGCTCCAGGATACGGTGAGCGCCATCCGGCTGCTGCAGATAAGCGGCCCATGGCACGAACTTGGTCAGTGGGAAGAGCTGCCCCTCGACTGGTGAGATGTCGATATGCAGTCCCGAGATCAGCATCAGCCGCCGACCTTTGTACTCCGTCTCTTTCAGCAGACTGCGGTAGGTGCGATCAAACTCCACTTGGGTATTGACCTTGGCAGCCGTCAGCATAGGTGACTTAGTTGCGAGCACCCAAGGCATCACTGGCAGCAGATTATGCTCCAGATGGCTGTGGCCCTCCTCCTTCCCGCCACGGATCTGACGCTTGAAACTGTACCAGTCGGGCTGCAGACGATCCCCCAGAGGAGTCGGTTCTGATCCGGTGCCGCTGATGTCGAGCAGGCCCGCCAGCTCATCCGAGGCACGGAAGGTCTTGGAGGTACTGAACACCTTGAGCGGGTTCATCAGACCCGCGTCGTCCATCGTCACTAGGCGACTCAGATCAAGGTAGAGCCCCTCCTCACGAGACTCGTCCAGCAGTTGGTTATCGATGCTGATGCGCCACTCGTCCTCCTCCTTGAAGACGTGGATGTTGTCCCTGGCGAAGTCGTATTCGCGCTGGTACCAGTCGAGCACCCCGGCGATCTTGCCACAGCTGGAGGAGCAGCTGTTGTCCTCAGTCTGCAGCCGCCGATAGTGGCCGTACTGCCGGCTCTCCGGATCGTAGCCCACATGGCTGGCATGAATGATGATCAGGTCCTTGCCGTGATGGGCGTGCGGGCCGTGACGGTCGGTGGCGACAATGCCGCCCACCAAGCCGTGGTTGAAGGGGAAGCTGTTGAAGTGCTTGGCGATCAGGATGATCGGATAGCCTTGGCTCTCATCCGAGCAGAAGGCCCGCGACGGCATGATCTTGCCATGCTCGAAGCCAAGGGAGCGGCACAGATTGTAGAGCTTTGGCACGAAGGTACTGTAGCGTAGCATCCGGCTTTCGATCCGATAGCTCGACATCGAGGCCATTGGGTTGCTGTTGCGATTGTACATGCTCTTCCCTTAATTGCGGCTGGCCACGCTGCACCGCAGCCCTCTATTGCGGAGCGACTATAATACGGCGATTTCACCGCCAATAGGAAATATCAGCGCACCTTTTATCTTATTACCACATAAGGATTTTCCAATGATTTTAGCCTGCCTTTATGGTAGCGTTTCAGGCCATCCAAACGACCTGATTTTGGCGGCAGTTGTTTCAATCTTCTAGGGAGATTGTCAGCGTCGAGCTCAACCCAACCTACGATATCGACAAGAATCTGATCCCGCCCCAGCGACCGGCCTCCGGGAGGTCGTACCGATTTCACTCAGGAGAGCTTTGCCGACATGGGGCCACTCACCCAGTTACTGATCACGCCAGTTGTCAGCGCAGCACTGATCGCACTGCTCCCTTCTGCACAGAGCCGCCTAATCCGTAGCGTCGCACTGGCCGGCTCCGGCCTCGCCCTGATCCTCTCCTGGTGGCTGCTCGGTAATTTCGACAGCAGCAGCGCCGCAATCCAGTTCAAGGAGGTTGTGCCCTGGAACCCACGCCTCGGCACCGCCTATGCGGTGGGGGTCGATGGTATCGCGCTATCGATGTTGCTGCTGGCGACCCTGCTCTGCTTCGTCGCACTGCTTGCCTCCGCCAGCATCCAAAAACAGCAGAAGGGTTACTACCTGCTAGTGCTACTGCTGGAGTCGTCAATGCTCGGCGTCTTCATGGCCCAGGACTGGTCACTCTTCTATGTCTTCTGGGAGCTGACCCTGATCCCGCTGTTCTTTCTGATTGACCGCTGGGGCGGCAAAAACCGTCACGGCGCGGCGCTCAACTTCGTGCTCTACACCATGGGCGGCTCAGTCTTCATGCTGCTCAGCCTGCTGGTGCTATTCGACACCCTGCCCGGCCACTCCTTCGCCATGGATCAGATGAGCGCCGGCGCCAAACAGCTGACCGAACATAAACAGGTGCTGATCTTTCTCGGCTTTCTGGTCGGCTTTGGCGTCAAGATGCCGATCTTTCCGATCCACGGCTGGCTACCGCTGGCCCATGTGGAGGCCCCCAGCCCAATCAGTATCCTGCTCTCTGGAATCCTGTTGAAGATGGGCGCTTACGGCCTGATCCGCGCCGCCCAGATGCTGCCCGAGGCGGTCATCACGCTACAGGGAGTGCTGGTGGCACTGGCCCTGGTCAGCCTGATCTACGGCGGCCTGCTAGCCTGGCGCCAGTGGGATCTGAAAAAGATGATCGCCTACTCCTCGGTCGGCCACATGGGGGTAGTGCTGCTCGGCATCGCCACCCTCAACATCTCCGGGCTAACCGGCGCAGTGTTGCAGATGATGGCCCACGGCCTGGTGGCCGGCGCTTCCTTCCTACTGATCGGCCTGCTCTATGAGCGCACCCACACCCGCAACATCAATGACTACAGCTCGCTGCTGCGGATCACCCCACGCTTCGCCTTTTTCACCACCCTGGCATTTGTCGCCGCGGTCGGCATCCCCGGCACCTTCGGCTTTGTCGCCGAGCTGCACGCCCTGATCGGCGGCTTCGAGCGTTGGGGCTGGCTGGTGGTGGTGCTGAGCCTGAGCATCATGATCAGTGCCGCTTACGCGATCCGCACTATCGGCCGGCTCTTCACCGGACCCAGCCACAGCCAGATGCAAGAGATCGAGGACCTGCGTCCCACTGAGCTGGCCGCAGCCAGTATGTTGAGTCTGGGCATCCTACTACTAGGCATCTTTCCGGCGCCGGCGCTGCAGCTGGTCTCCGCCTCAGTTGAACAGCTGAGCGGGCTGTTCGCCGGCCACTTTTAAACGAGGAGAGTGAGCTTGTCTGTTGCCAGTCACGATCAGGAGCCAGGCGATATCCGCGACCGCTTACAGCACGCCATCGAACACTTCGAGCATCTGCTGCCTGGCCAGGCGCCGATCAAGGACTTCGTCCACCACAACACCCTACACGGCTTCCAGCACCTTCACTTTACCGAGGCACTGGCCGAGGCGGAACGCCTCACCGGCGCCCGCGGCTATCTGCCGGAGAAGCAGTTTCGCGAGTTTTACCGTGCAGGTCGCATCAACCGCGACGACCTCGAGGCAACCCTCGACGAGACCCCGGATCTCGCTGCCAACGCGCCACTGTTGCAGAATCAGCCCCCCCCCCTCAACCAGCGCGATCTAATCATCGCCGCACTACTGCATCCGCTGAAGCCGGTGACCGCCTGCCAGCTCAACTGGCAGCTCGAGGAGCTGGATGCACTCCACCGATTCCAGCCCGATGTGGAACCGGCCAGCCGTGAACGACTACTCAGCGCCGCCAATCAGCAGGACGAGGGGACCGCGATCAGTGACCTCTGGTCAACCTGCCTGGAGGTGTTGGGACTACAGCACTTCATCATGCACCCGGAGGAGCTGGTCGATCTCTCCCCGGAACAGGCGGAACAGATGCTCAGCGGGCTGAACCAGAGCAGCGAAGGCTATGGCGACCTGCACATGCTAGTGCGCAAAGAGGTGGCCAAGGAGCTGGAAACACTGCTCGCCCAGGTCGGTCCTGAGATCACCCTGCGCGGCCTACTACTCAAGCTCACCGGTCAGGATCTGCTGGAACAAATCCGGCCGATGTTGATCCGTTTCATCGCCAGCTTCCTCGATCAGGGACTGGCAGCCTGGCCGATTCCCAATCGCGAGCAGGGCTTCTACGCTACCTGGCGCACCAGCGTGGCAGTTCACTGACCGGCTTCCTAGCCGATCTGATCGAGTGGCAAGATGAGATCGCACTGCTCGATGACGATCCTCTGGAGGTAGTCATCGCCGAGCTACGTCATATAGGCGTACCTGAGGCACACTGGGAGAGCTACCTGGAGCGACTCGCCCTGGAACTGCCGGGCTGGTCTGGCATGTTCTTCTGGCGCCACAACCACCCCGGTTACCAGGGCAGCACCGAGATACCGGTAGCAATGCTCGACTACCTGGCGGTGCGCCTGGTGCTGGAACGGCTGTTCGCGCAGAAGCTCTGCAACCAGCAGTGGCAGATCGCCCCCAACCTCGATCTGCTGCGCTGGTACTTCCGCCGCCGTCGCTCCGAGTTCATGGTGCGCTACACCCTCTACAATCGCCGCCTGCCGGAGTACCTCACCAACCGTGCGCAGCAGTTAGTGAGCCGCATCCCGATTGCCAGTGAAGAGCGCCCCATGTGGCGGCAACTGGCCGACATGATCTGGACTTGGCGGCAGAGCCCCACCGCCGACCAGCCGGAGGGCTATTCCGTCTACCGCAGTGCCTGGCCCCTGTTCCGCCTCTGCCAGCACCTCGGCATCTGCGCTGACGAACTGCGTAGCATCGAGTGCGAACCGCTTGCATCGATCTTCGACACCCTGGCCCAGCTCACCCCGCATAAACGCGGCTACATCTGGCTGCAGGCCTACGAACGCCACTACCGCGAACAGATCTTCAACGCTATCGTCAATAATGAGGGACGCGGTCGCTGGAAGACGCGTGAGAACCGCCCGGCAGCACAGATCGTCTGGTGCATGGACGATCGCGAAGAGGGCATTCGCCGCCATCTCGAAGCGATCAATCCGCAGATCGAGACCCTAGGCGCAGCCGCCCACTACAACGTGCCACACAATTGGCGCGGCCTCGACGACAGCGAGATCAGCAGTCTCTGTCCGGTGGTGATGGTGCCCACTCATGAGATCCGCGAACTGCCCAAGGTCGGTGAGGAGAAAAGCGCCAGGGAGCGCAGCAAGCAGCACAAACGCCGCCTTTGGCTGAAGGATTTGTTGTTTCAGGAGACCCGCCGCAACCTGCTCGGCTCCACCGCATTGATGACCTTGGCAGCCCCCGGCGCACTGGCAGTACTGGCCGCCAAGGTAGTGGCGCCATTGAAGCTGGGGCAACTTTCAGCGCGCCTGCGAGAACGCTATGAGACCCCGGTGACCACCGATCTCGCCCTCACCGCAGCGCCCGATGCCCCGGAGGGCAGTATCGAACAGAACCGTCTCGGCTTCTCCGACATCGAGCAGGCCGACCGGGCCGAGGCGTTCCTACAGAATCTCGGTCTGGTGGATGGCTTTTCGCGGCTGCCAATCATCATGGGCCACGGGTCCAGCAGCGAAAACAACCCGCACCGCGCCGCCTACGATTGCGGTGCCTGCAGCGGCCGCCACTCCGGACCGAATGCCCGTATCCAGGCCGCGATATGCAATCGTCCGGTGGTCCGCACACTACTGCGCGAGCGCGGCATCAATATCCCCGACGACTGCTGGTTCATCGGCGCCTTCCACAACACCTGCGACGAAAATATCGACTGGTTCGACCTCGACAAGGTACCGGAAAGCCATCGCCAGGAGCTGGCCAGTATCCAGCAGGATCTGCACCAGGCCTGCCACCATTCGGCCCACGAGCGCTGCCGTAAGTTCTTCTCTGCTCCCAAGCATCCGGGGCTGAAACAGGCGCTGACCCACATCCAGGGACGCGCCAACGACTTCAGCCAGGCGCGCCCGGAGTTAGGTCACGCCACCAACGCCTGCGCCTTTATCGGCCGCCGATCGATCACCCAAGGGGCGTTCTGGGACCGGCGCGCCTTCCTCATCTCCTACGATCCTACCCGCGATCCAGACGGCCGCATCATCGAGCGCCTGCTGCTGGCCAACGGCCCGGTCGGCGCCGGCATCAGCCTGGAGTACTACTTCTCCACCGTCGACAACGAACAGTATGGCTGCGGCTCCAAGGTGACCCACAACATCTCCGGCCTGTTCGGTGTGATGGAGGGTGCCAGCTCCGATCTGCGCACCGGCCTACCGCGGCAGATGATCGAGATCCATGAGGCGATGCGGCTGCAGGTGATCGTCGAACAGAGCACCGAGATGCTGACTGAGATCTATCTGCGCCAACCACCGCTGCAGGAGCTGGTGGGCAAGGGCTGGCTGCTGCTCAGCGCCAAAGATCCAGACAGCGAGCGCATCGATGTCTTTTATCCCGACAAGGGCTGGGTACGCTGGCAGGGCAAGCTGGAGCCGCTACCCAGCGTAGAGTGCTCGGCTGACTGGTACAACGGCCAGATGGATCCACTCACGCCGGTGCTGCTGAAACAACCCGGAGCGACCGACCATGTATGAACTCGCCCACTCCCCTCTGTTCGCTCCACTGCATGGGCTAATCCCGATGATCCCGGTACTGCCGCTACTGGCGGCCGTCTGGATCGCCCTCTCCTACACCTTTGAGGGCAATCGTGGTGAGTTCGGTGAGCGCCTCACAGCGCGGGTCGCACTACTGGCAGGCGCGCTGTCACTGATCATCCTGCTGCTGGTCGACCTGTTGGCCCTGCTGATCGGCGAGGCGCCGGGCCAAATCCGGTTCGGCGATGGCTCAGTAGCGGCGACTATCATATCCGCATCAGCTTCACCCTGGATGCACTGGGGCTCTCGATGGCGACCCTGGTAGCCGCTATCTCCCTGATCACGCTGCGTTTCTCGGTCAACTATCTGCATCGCGAGGCGGGCTTCCAACGCTTCTTTATGGCGCTCTGCCTGTTCATGGCAGGTATGCTGCTAATCGTGATGGCAGGCAGTGCGGCACTGGCATTTGTCGGCTGGGAGCTGGCCGGTGTCGCCTCCTATCTGCTGGTCGGTTACGCGTTGGACCGCCCCACTGCCACCACCAATGCGACCCGGGCGTTTGTCACCAACCGCATCGGCGATGCCGGTTTCGTGCTGGCGCTGTTTCTCGCACTGTTCTGGATCGGTGATCTGGAATGGCCAGCAATCACCGATGGCGTTACCGGTATGAGCAGCCTCAGCGCCGGTCTGCTCGGCTCCGGCTTCCTGCTGGCGGCACTGGTGAAGTCGGCCCAGGTGCCCTTCTCGCCCTGGATCAGCCGCGCCCTGGAAGGGCCGACCCCCTCCAGTGCGGTGTTCTACGGCTCACTGATGGTGCATGCTGGCGTCTATCTGCTGATCCGCCTGCAGCCAGTATTCGAGCAGACACCGCTGATGATGGTGGTGATTCTGCTGTTTGGTCTGCTGACAGTGGCCTATGGCTACCTCTGCACACTGGTGCAGACCGATGTAAAGAGCACGCTGATGTTCTCCACCACCGCCCAGGTGGGGCTGATGTTCGTCGAGTGCGGCCTGGGGCTATTCGAGCTGGCAGCCTGGCATCTGGCGATCCACGCCATCTGGCGCGCCTATCAGTTCCTGCTCTCGCCGGCCCACATGCACCTGATGTCACGCCCGACCCGAGCGGCACCTGCCTGGCTGCGCAAGCGCCGCTGGCTGTTTACCGCAGCCATCAACCGCTTTTGGCTCGATCCGGTCAGCGACTGGCTGTTGACTCATCCTACTCAGCAGCTAGCCCGAGACACCCAGGAGTTCGACGACCGGGTGATCGTACCACTGGTCGGCATGCCGGCCCGTGCCAATGCGATCAGCTCCCTGGCCCAATGGCAGGGGCGCAAGGGCCAACCGCTACCCTCCAGCGAGGGCGATGTGGGCCAAGGCATGGGGCTGGTCGGCAAGCTGATGGAAGGCATCGCCTCAATGCTGCACTGGTTTGAGGAGCATCTGGTGCTCAAAGGCGGTGGTGAGGGGCTGATCAACCTGATCGAGCGGCTCGGTTCCAGGCTGTTGCGGATCGAAGAGCTGCTGGCCCAGCCCCGCTATCTGCTGTTGCTGATCATGGCGACCTTCGCGGTGATACTCTAAGGAAACTGGTCGATGATGCATGAGATCCACTGGAGCGCCCAGGCGGGCTTCCCCATCCTCAGCGCGCTACAGCTGCTGCCGCTGCTCGGCATGGCCACCCTGCTCGGCTGGCGGGAGAGCCGCGCAGTACCCCTGCTTGGTACCGGTTTCGCGCTACTGGAGCTGTTGCTGGCGCTGCTGCTGCTGAACTTCTTCGATCCCACGCAAGAGGCGATGCAACTGGCCGAGCGGATGCCCCTGTTTGGCCCGCTTGCCTACCACGCCGCGGTGGATGGGGTGAGCGTGATCTTCATCCTGCTGACGGCGCTGCTCTGTCTGCTGGTTGTGATCTACGGTCAGGTGCGCGAGCTGACCCCTCACGCACTCTTTATGCCACTGGTGCTGGCGGTTGAATCCGCACTGATGGGCATGTTCACCAGCGTCGATCTACTCTGGTTCACCCTGCTCTCGGCGATGGAGCTGGGCCTGGTAGGATTTCTAATCGCTCGCTGGTCCACCTCGCCAGAATCAGAGCTGGCCCAGGCGCGCTACTACCAATTCATGGGCACCGGTCTGCTACTGTTGTTGACCGGCGTCATCATGCTTGGCTGGAACTACGCCGACGCCAACGCTGGCCGCTGGAGCTTCGATCTGTTCGAGCTGCAACAGACGAAAGTGGCGCCCAATTTCCCCTCAGTGATCTTCTTCCTGCTGTTCTATGGTCTGGCGGTGCGCATCCCGCTGTTCCCGCTGCACGGCTGGCTACCGGTAGTGGCGGAACACGGCACAGTGGCGGCGGCGCCGGTGTTTTTAATCGGTCTGAAGATCGGCATCTATGCGATGCTACGCTTTCTGCTACCGCTAATGCCTGAAACAGTGCTGCAGTGGCAGCCGTTCATCGTCGCCTTTGCGGTGGCCGGGGTCTTCTACGCTGCTCTGCTGGCGATGCTACAGGTCAATCTGCGTCGGCTGCTGGCGTTTGCGGTGGTGAGCCATACCAGCGTGTTGCTGATCGGCATGTTCAGCCTCAATCTGGCGGCTTTCGAGAGCAGCGTGATGCTGTCAGTCAACTTCGGTTTGGCAATCACCACCCTGCTATTCATGCTCGGTTTTGTCTATCGCCGCACCCACACCCTGCTGATGGCTCGCCTCGGCGGTCTGTTCGACCACATCCCACTGATCGGCATCGCCTTTCTGATCGGCGGCCTGGCCATCGTCGGGATGCCTGGCACACCAGGTTTCAACGCGGTGCATCTAACCCTGGAAGCGGCGATCCACCGCTTTGGCGCGCTGGTGACCATCGCCGCGGCGCTGGGTAACGTGGCGGCTGCCGGCTTTCTGCTGTGGGCGTTTCAGCGCTCCTTCCTAGCGCCCCAGGATGAGACCCAGGCAGCGCTCAAGGTGGAACCCACCAGCCCGGTTGAGAAGCTGATTGCCGGAGTGATGATCCTGGTGATGTTGAGTGCCGGCTTCTATTCCGAGCCCTGGCTAGGGCTGATCGAAAACTCCCTTGAGGGGCTGAATACGCTCTATGGGGCCGGGGCGCACTGAAGATTCGACCGCTCACGCACCGTGCGGCTCACGTGAGCGATCATAGAAGAGACGGAATCGACTGACATGCATGAATCCATTCAGGCGCTCACCGAGGGCCTACCGCTGATCAGCTTGCTGATCCTTTCGCTGCCGCTGGGCGCTAGCCTGATCTGGCTGCTGCCGGGAGAATATCTGGCGCGCTGGGTGGCACTGTTCATCGCACTGATCGATCTGTTGCTTGCGGTAACGATCCTGTTGGCTTTCGACCCGAGCCAGTCGGGGTTTCAGTTTGTCGAGCAGAGCAACTGGATCTCCTCGCTGAATATCCACTACCGGGTCGGCGTGGATGGCATATCGGTGCTGTTCCTGCCGCTGACGGTGCTGCTGTTTCTCGGCGTGGTGCTCTCCTCTTGGAGCAGCACACGCAGCATGCCACGTCTCTACTACACCCTGCTGTTGCTGCTGGAGAGCAGCAGCCTGGGGATTTCTGCTCGCTGGATACGGTGCTGTTCTTCCTGTTTTGGGAGCTGACTCTGCTGCCGCTCTACTTCCTTATCAGCTTCTGGGGAATCGGCGCCAACCGCCGCTACGCCGCGGTCAAATACACCCTGTTTATGCTCGCTGGCGGCATCCCGATCCTGTTTGGTTTTATCCTGCTCGCCTTCGGCCAGGCCGAGCTCAGCGGTACGGCCCCACCCGTGGGTCTGGTATTTGATTACGAAACCCTACTCAACAATCCCCTGCCGGCCGAGATGCAAACCCTGGTGTTCTTCCTACTGCTGCTCGGCTTTGCCTTTAAGACCCCGCTGTTCCCACTCCACACCTGGCTGCCGGTGGTGGCGATGGAGGGACCGGTGGCGATCGCCGCGCTGATGACCGGGCTCAAGCTGGGGGCCTACGGTATCATCCGCTTTGTAGTCCCGATGGCGCCGGCTGCGGCGCAGGAGTTCCACTGGCTGCTGGCCGGTCTGGGCGTGATGGGGATCCTCTACGGTGCGGTGCTGGCGATCGCCCAGACCAACCTGCGCCGCATGCTCGCCTATGCCAGTATCAGCCATGTCGGGCTGGTATTGCTGGGAATCGCCTCGTTCACTATCCAGGGCTTTCAGGGGGCGCTGTTTCAGCTGCTCAACTTCACCATCATCGCCGGCGGGCTCTATATCGTGACCGGCTTCCTGCACCATCGCATCGGCTCTACCGATCTGATCAA
This sequence comes from endosymbiont of Riftia pachyptila (vent Ph05), assembly GCF_000224455.1. NCBI lineage: Bacteria > Pseudomonadati > Pseudomonadota > Gammaproteobacteria > endosymbiont of Riftia pachyptila. The sequence continues at coordinate 2,721 of NZ_AFOC01000094.1, read as the reverse complement.
CCTGGGTGGCGTGGCCCAGTCGATGCCGCTGCTGACCGCTTTCTTCCTGCTGTTCGGCCTGGCGAGTATGGGAGTGCCGGGCACCAACGGTTTTCCCGCCGAGTTTCTGGTGCTGGTGAGTGCGCTGGGCAGCCACACCGGCGCCGGGCTGGCGGCGCTGTTCGGTATGGTGCTGGGTGCCGGCTATTTTCTCAGCCTCTACCGCCGCGCATTCCTGGGGCCTGCCCGCTCTGCGGTGGTCATCGACGCCCTGGATCTGCGCCGCCGCGAGCTGCTGGTGGCCAGCGTGATCGCCTTCCTGGTACTCGCCATCGGCCTCTATCCCAACAGTGTGTTGGAGACCACCCGGGTCGCCAGTGAGGCCTGGGTGGCGCATCTGCTGACTCAATGACGCCGCTGCAGCGCCAGGCCGAGGCGCAGACCCTGGAGCTGTTGCTGCAGGCACAGGATCAGTTCAAAATCCGACTGCCTGAAGTGCGTATCACTTTTGATCTGCGAGGGCGCAGCGCCGGCATGCTGCGGCTGCCGCGGTCAGGCGCGGCGGTTATCCGCTACAATGCCCAGCTGCTGACGGAAAACGACCCGCAGTTCATCGCCCAAACGGTCCCCCACGAAGTTGCCCACCTGGTAGCCATGACGCTGCATGGCAGAGGGATCCGCCCACATGGAGCGGAGTGGAAGGCGGTGATGGAGGCATTTGGAGCCGCACCGGAGCGTTGCCACCAATTTGATGTCAGCCGCACTTCTAGACGCCGGTTGCGCCGCTTTACCTACCAATGCAACTGCAGGGAGCACCAGCTCAGCAGCATCCGTCACAACCGTGCTCAGCGGGGCACCCGCTACCTCTGCCGACACTGCAAGACATCTCTACGCCCAGTTGAATAATTTTAGAGACCAAGGGCACTTCAGATCACACACTTCCCATCACCTCTCATAAAGAGGAGCGAAGCACACGCAGCCCTGCGTAACCACTGAAATCTTCCGTGCTTTACGCTCTCTACCAATTGACGATTCACGACCCGCCTCACCGGCTTGTATTCACCGGGCCAGTATCCTAGCTTGTCAAATAGATGGAAGCGAAAAACTGTCGGAGAATGACGATGCCCAGGATTATTCGCCTTTTTGGGATGCTGTTCCTGTTAAGTGTGCCGCTTTCTCTTCCTGCACTCGATTTCGAGGTGACGGCCCAGACCACCGACTGCTCCGGTGACATCGGATTCTCCTCCTTCGATTCCCGGGATCTCTATAAGATGCAGTCAGCGGACTGCACCGACCCCAACACCGGCCAAAAGCTGCAGCAGGTGCTACTGAAATCCAAATCAGGTCTGGTCAGCTACGACGTGATCTGGGTCACTCAGGAGGAGGCCCGCAACATCCTGCAACAGATCAAGGAGATCAAGGCGGCCAAGATCAAGCGCATGACCCGTCCCGAGGTGATGATCCAGAAAGAGACGGTGATCCGCCACGAACGACCGATTGCTGCGCCCACCGTCACCCGTTCGGCCCCGCCGGCGCGCAGCGACCTGCCCGGCCCGGTGATCAACATCATCGATCCGCCCATTGCCAATACCCGCTCCATCACCAATGTCATCACACCGACGGATGCCGACAAGCGCACCGTGGTGGGCAAGATCAATGCCCCCGCCGGCCTGATCTCCTTGACCATCAATGGCAAGTCTCACAAAGTGGACGAACACGGCATCTTCAAGGCCGAGGTGCCGGTGACCCGTTCCAAGACGCCAGTGACCATCGTCGCCGTGGACAATCAGGGCAAACGGGACACGGTGGAATTCCGGCTGCTGCCCGAACCCCTGCAGGAGCAGCCTGAGACTGGCGCCGGTGTCGACAACGATCCGAGCGTCTTCGGAAACTATCATGCCCTGATCATCGCCAATGCCCGTTATGAAAAACTTGATGACCTCTCCACCCCAAAAAACGATGCGGATGCGATCGCCGATATCCTCAAGCAGCGCTATGGATTCACCGTCACCCGACTCTACGACGCGACCCGCTACGAGATCCTCTCCGCTCTGAACAAGACCCGCCGGGAACTCACCGAAAAAGACAACCTGCTGCTCTACTACGCCGGCCACGGTGAGTATGACAAGACCTACAACCGGGGCCACTGGCTGCCGGTTGATGCGGAAACCGACAGCACCGCAAACTGAATCTCCACCGTGGCGATCACCGACATCCTCAACGCCATGTCGGCGAAGCATGTACTGGTGGTGACCGACTCCTGCTACTCCGGAGCCCTCACACGGGCCGTCAACACTGAACTCGATCCCGGCATGTCGGAAAAGACCCGCATGAAATGGCTCAGGGTCATCGCCAAGGCCCGATCTCGCTACGTGTTGACCTCCGGCGGTGTGAAACCGGTATTGGATGACAGCGGAAATGGACACTCCATGTTTGCCAATGCGCTCATCGATGTACTGAACGAGAGCAAGGGGATACTCGAGGGTTCCAAACTGTTCCGCGAGGTCAAGTCACGGGTGTCAGCCCGGGCCGAGGAACTCAACGTTGATCAATCCCCTCAATACGCCCAGCTCAAGCGCACCGGTCATGAGTTTGGGGAATTCCTTCTGGTTGGTCAGCGTTGATACCAGATACTCGCTGTAGTTGGAATGCTTCACTCCATGGATGAATTCAGGGCGGCGCTGGACGACTTTTTTACCGGACGCATGGATCTGGATAGGTTGTTGGGCAGGCTCGACGCCC
>NZ_AFOC01000095.1:0-12858 GCF_000224455.1 endosymbiont of Riftia pachyptila (vent Ph05) | reverse complement strand
GATGTCGGCCACCGGCAGCGCATCTTCTATGGTGACCACCCGGTAGCCTTCCATCGCCGCCTGCAGGGCGCAGATCGGATCGATCTCGGTGATCCATACGTTGGCGCCGAGACCGCGCAGGGACTGGGCCGAGCCCTTGCCCACGTCGCCGTAGCCGCAGACCACGGCGACCTTGCCGGCGATCATCACGTCGGTGGCGCGCTTGATGCCGTCCACCAGTGACTCGCGGCAGCCGTAGAGGTTGTCGAACTTGGACTTGGTGACTGAGTCGTTGACGTTCATACCGGGGAACAGCAGTTCGCCTGCTTCGACCATCTGGTAGAGACGATGCACGCCGGTGGTGGTCTCTTCGGTGACGCCGCGGATCGATTCGGCCATGCGATTGTAGCGGGTCGGGTCTTCTGCCAGTGAGCGCTTTAGTACGCTCAGGATGACCTTCCACTCGTCCGCGTCGTCATCCTTGGGCTCTGGGACGCCTTCGGCAGCGAATTTCACGCCATTGTGTACCAGCAGGGTGGCGTCGCCACCATCGTCCAGGATCATGTTGGGTTCCTGGTCGCCAGGCCAGTTGATGACCTGCTCGGTGCACCACCAGTACTCTTCCAGGGTCTCGCCCTTCCAGGCGTAGACCGGGATGCCAGCGGCGGCGATGGCGGCGGCGGCGTGGTCCTGGGTGGAGAAGATGTTGCAGGAACACCAGCGCACTTGGGCACCGAGCTCCACCAGGGTCTCGATCAGTACTGCGGTCTGGATGGTCATGTGTAGGGAGCCGGTGATGCGGGCACCGGTCAGTGGCTTGGATTCGCCGTACTTCTCACGCAGTGCCATCAGACCTGGCATCTCGGTCTCGGCGATGCGCATCTCTTTGCGGCCCCAATCGGCCAGGGACATGTCAGCGACTTTGTAGTCAGTAAACTCACTCATGGTAATCAACTCCTGAATATCGTGAGTGAGCGCGGTTTTTTACGATTTTTTCCTTCGCTCCGAGCCTGGCGGGCGTTGTTGCCCGTTGCAGCGCTCCTCGGAGGAGAGGATGTGTGATTTTGAATTTTTCTGGCCGGGGTCGGAGTCGATCCGGCGAGTAACTAGGTTAATCGTATGGTATTATCTCGTATCGACTCCGACCCCCTTATCTTGACTGGGCCTTAAAGCCCCGCGTCGTTTTTCAGTACCACCGCCTTGTCGGTATTCTCCCAGGTGAAGCCCTCGTTCTCGCGGCCGAAGTGGCCGTAGGCGGCGGTCTTGCGGTACTTGATCTGCGCTGCGTTGAGTAGGTCGAGCATCTTTAGAATGCCGTAGGGTCGCAGGTCGAAGTGTTTGTGTACCAGTTCGATGATCTTCTCGTCGGCAATCTTGCCGGTGCCGAAGGTGTCGAGCATGATCGAGGTTGGCTTGGCCACGCCGATGGCGTAGGAGACCTGGATTTCACAGCGCTCGGCGAGGCCGGCGGCGACGATGTTCTTGGCGACATAGCGGCCGGCATAGGCGGCGGAGCGGTCGACCTTGGAGGGGTCCTTGCCGGAGAAGGCGCCGCCGCCGTGCCGCGCCGCGCCGCCGTAGGTGTCGACGATGATCTTGCGGCCAGTGAGGCCGGCGTCACCCATCGGGCCGCCGATCACGAACTTGCCGGTGGGGTTGATGTGGATGTTGGTGTCGCTGGTCAGCAGGCCGGTGGGTTCCAGTACCGGCTTGACGATGACGTCCAGCACCGCGTCGCGAAGGGCCGCTTCGCTTAGCACATCGGCATGCTGGGTGGAGAGCACCACCGCGTCGATGCTGACTGGCTTGCCATCCTTGTAGTGGAAGCTGACCTGGCTTTTGGCATCGGGGCGCAGCCAGTCGAGCTCGCCGCTCTTGCGCACCTCAGATTGGCGCTCCACCAGGCGGTGGGCGTACTGGATCGGGGCCGGCATCAGCACGTCGGTCTCGTTGGTGGCATAGCCGAACATGATGCCCTGGTCGCCGGCGCCCTGGTCCTCGGGGCGGGAGCGGTCGACACCCTGGTTGATGTCGGGGGACTGTACGCCGATGGCGGTCATCACTGCGCAGGTCTCCCAGTCGAACCCCATCTCGGAGCTATTGTAGCCGATCTCCTTGATAGTCTGGCGCATGATCGCTTCGTAATCGGGCTTGGCGGTAGTGGTGATCTCGCCAGCGATCATCACCATGCCGGTCTTGAACAGGGTCTCACAGGCGACTCGGGCGTGGGGGTCTTCTGCCAGGATGGCGTCGAGGATGGCATCCGATACCTGATCGGACATTTTGTCGGGGTGCCCCTCTGAGACAGATTCGGAGGTGAAGATATATTCACTGGCCATGGTATTTATTTCCGTGCTTGGTCCTTCGGGGGAAGGTGAAAGAAATGCTGGACCCGCGCCTAGGTAGTGTGGCTATCCCTGGTCAAAGGCGGCGATTTTACACCTGGTTTTGCTTTTTGCATAATGCCGGCCGGAATTTCAATCAACTACTCACAGGGTTGCAAGAGCATGGTATCACTGCAAACGCCGGTATGTGATTTTGGTCACGGGGCGCCCGAATTCAGTTTGCCTGGTGTCGATGGCAGAGTATGGTCGCTCGGCGAATGCCGGGGTGAGAAGGGCCTTCTGGTCATGTTCATCTGCAATCACTGCCCCTATGTGAAGGCGATCCGCGACCGCATCGTGCGCGACGCCAGGGAGCTGAAGAGTCTGGGCGTGAATTCGGTGGCGATTATGTCGAACGATCCCAGCGAATATCCGGAGGACTCTTTTGAGAATATGCAGCGTGTCGCGGAGGAGTTCGACTTCCCTTTCCCCTATCTGCTAGACCAGACTCAGGCGGTGGCCAAGGCCTATGGTGCGGTCTGCACCCCGGATTTCTTTGGCTACAACGCCAGCCTTGAGTTGCAGTATCGTGGGCGTCTTGATGAAAGCCGCAAGCAGGCGGCGGCAGCCGATGTGCGGCGCGACTTGTTTGAGGCGATGAAGCAGGTGGCGGAGACTGCCCAGGGCCCACAGCAGCAGATTCCGAGCATGGGGTGCTCGATCAAGTGGCTTGACGAGTGATTTCCGGGACAGGGCGGTTTGTTGACTGGAGGTCGACATAAAAAACCAATAATGAGTATTGGAGTTTTCATCAGCATTCTTTATCGCACCTATAAGGGCTTCTTCTTTGCCCAGACATTTTTGTTGGGGCAGAATAGCTCACCTTTTGTCCGCGGCTGGCATCTGCAGGCTCGATTTTGAGAGCCAGACAGCGGCGAGATGGATACCCCCGTTTCAGGATGGCGGAGATGCCGCCGTTTTCGGGCTGCAGGCCGGGGCATTACCCTCTGGCAGAGTCCCGAGCAAACCGATAGATAAGATTTGTACATCTAAATCAGGAGTGATCAATGTCCTCACGCAGAGAACTCGCCAATGCCATCCGCGCTTTGAGCATGGATGCCGTGCAGAAAGCCAACTCCGGCCATCCCGGTGCGCCCATGGGTATGGCGGACATCGCCGAAGTCCTATGGAACGGCCACATGAAGCACAATCCGGCCAACCCGGACTGGGCCGACCGCGACCGTTTCATCCTTTCCAACGGTCACGGCTCGATGCTGATCTACTCCCTGCTGCATCTGACCGGCTACGACCTCAGTATGGATGACCTAAAGAACTTCCGTCAGTTGCACGCCAAAACTCCGGGGCATCCCGAGTACGGTTACGCTCCCGGCGTTGAGACTACCACCGGCCCCTTGGGTCAGGGCATTACCAACGGTGTGGGCATGGCGCTGGCCGAGAAGACCCTGGCGGCCCAGTTCAATCGTCGCGGCCACGAGATCGTCGATCATCACACCTACGTCTTCATGGGCGACGGCTGCATGATGGAAGGTATCTCTCACGAAGCCTGCTCCCTGGCCGGTACTCTGGGTCTGGGCAAGCTGATCGCCTTTTGGGACGACAACGGCATCACCATCGACGGTCACGTCGAGGGCTGGTTCACTGACGATACCCCCAAGCGTTTCGAGGCTTACGGCTGGCACGTCATCCCTGGTGTCGATGGTCACGATGCAGACGCCCTGAACGCGGCGATCGAAGCGGCCAAGGCGGTTACCGATAAGCCGACCCTGATCTGCTGCAAGACCACCATCGGTTTCGGCTCTCCGAACCTGGCCGGTACCCACGACTGCCACGGTGCGCCGCTGGGTGATGATGAGATCAAGCTGACCCGCGAGCAGCTGGACTGGAATTACGGTCCATTCGAGATCCCGGAAGATATCTATGCCGGTTGGGACGCGAAGGATGCTGGTGCAGCCGCCGAGTCTGCCTGGAATGAGAAGTTCGCCGCTTACGAGGCCGCACATCCCGAGCTGGCCGCCGAGTTCAAACGCCGCATGGCCGGCGAACTGCCTGCCAACTGGGAAGAGGAATCCAACAAGTTCATCGCTTCCGTCAATGCAGCGGCTGAGTCCCCTGCGACCCGCAAGGCCTCCCAGAACACCCTCAACGGTTACGGTCCGCTACTGCCTGAGTTTCTGGGCGGCTCTGCCGACCTGACCCCCTCCAACCTGACCTCCTGGTCCGGTTGCAAGGCAATCACTGAGGGTCACGCCGACGGCAACTACATCTCCTACGGTGTGCGCGAATTCGGTATGTCCGCCATCATGAACGGTGCCACTTTGCACGGCGGTTTTATCCCCTATGGCGCCACCTTCCTGATGTTCTCCGAGTACGCTCGCAATGCCCTGCGCATGGCGGCGCTGATGAAGATTCAGTCGATCTTCGTCTACACTCACGACTCCATCGGACTGGGTGAGGACGGCCCGACCCATCAGCCAGTCGAGCAGATTCCGACCCTGCGTATGATCCCCAATATGAATACCTGGCGTCCTGCCGATGCGGTCGAGACCGCAGTGGCCTGGAAGTGCGCGGTAGAGAAGAAGGACGGCCCCTCCACCCTGATCTTCTCCCGTCAGAACCTGCAGCACCAGAAACGTAACGACGCGCAGATCGCCGACATCGCCAAGGGCGGCTACGTGCTGGTCGACTGCGACGGTACTCCAGATGTGATCGTCATCGCCACTGGTTCTGAAGTCGATCTGGCAGTCAAGGCTGCGGCCGAGTCCGACAAGAAGGTGCGTGTGGTCTCCATGCCCTGCACCAACGTCTTCGATGCCCAGGACGCGGATTATAAAGAGTCCGTGCTGCCGGCTGCCTGCACCGCCCGCGTGGCAGTCGAGGCCGCGGTCACTGATAGCTGGTACAAATATGTCGGTTTGAACGGCAAGGTGATCGGTGTTGATCGCTTCGGTGAGTCCGCACCGGCGGGTCAGCTCTTCAAAGAGTTCGGCTTCACCGTGGAAAACGTTGTCGCAGCGATCAACGAAGTTTCCGCCTAAGGCATTGCAACGGACGCCGCGAGGCGTCCGTTAAGCAGATCAATTAACGACAAAATATTACGTTTTAACGGAGAATCAAACATGACTATCAAAGTAGGTATTAATGGTTTCGGTCGTATCGGCCGCATGGCTTTCCGCGCAATCGCTAAGGATTTCGCTGGTGACATCGAAGTCGTTGGTATCAACGACCTGCTGGACGCTGACTACCTCGCATACATGCTGAAGTACGACTCCGTACATGGTAACTTCGATGGCGACATCGCTGTAGACGGCAGCAACCTGGTTGTTAACGGTAAGAACATCCGTTTGACCGCTGAGCGTGATCCGGCCAACTTGGCCTGGGGCGACATCGGCGCCGATCTGGTTATCGAGTGCACTGGCTTCTTCCTGACCGAAGAGACCTGCCAGAAGCACATCGACGCAGGCGCCAAGAAGGTTGTCATGTCTGCGCCTTCCAAAGACGGCACCCCCATGTTTGTACACGGTGTTAACCACGAGACCTACGAAGGCCAGGCCATCGTTTCCGCGGCTTCCTGCACCACCAACTGCCTGGCACCTGTCGCCAAGGTCCTGAACGACAAGTGGGGCATCAAGCGTGGCCTGATGACCACCGTTCACGCTGCAACCGCTACCCAGAAGACCGTTGACGGTCCTTCCATGAAAGATTGGCGTGGTGGCCGTGGTATCCTGGAAAACATCATCCCGTCTTCCACTGGTGCTGCCAAAGCTGTGGGTGTTGTACTGCCTGAGCTGAACGGCAAACTGACCGGTATGGCCTTCCGCGTACCGACCTCTGATGTTTCTGTAGTCGACCTGACTGTTGAGCTGGAAAAAGATGCGTCTTACGACGACATCTGTGCGGCCATGAAGGAAGCCTCCGAATCCGGTCCGATGAGCGAGACTCTGGGTTACACCGACGAGAAGGTTGTTTCCACCGACTTCCGCGGATGCGGTAACTCGTCCATCTTCGATGCAGGTGCTGGCATCGCACTGGATGGCACCTTCATCAAGGTGGTTTCCTGGTATGACAACGAGTACGGCTACACCTGCAACATGCTGCGCTTTGTGAAGCACGTATCGGCGTAACTGATAGCCTTGTCCAGCCTTCGGCTAGCAGTGGGTACACAATTTGCTGCTAGCCGGTAGGTTGGGTTGAGCATGGCGAACCCCAACAGATTGTTGTTGCGGGATTTCGTTCACTCGACCCAGCCTACGCTGGCTGTTCGTTAAGCGACTTCTCGGCTGAGAGGTGGTTTACCAAACAGTCATATCTTTTAGAACACTTATGAAGGAGTTGATCATGGCTTTCATCAAGCTCACCGATCTCGATCTTGCCGGCAAGCGCGTTCTTATCCGTGCTGACCTGAACGTTCCTGTCAAAGACGGCAAGGTCACCTCCGACGCCCGCATCACTGCCTCTATGCCGACTATCGAACACTGTGTCAAGGCTGGTGCCAAGGTGCAGGTTATGTCGCACCGTGGGCGTCCGGAAGAGGGCAAGGCCGACGATGAAAACTCCATGCAGCCGATCGCTGAAGACATGTCTGCTAAGCTGGGCACAAGCGTGCGCCTGGTGAAGGATTATCTGGAGAACACCCCTGAAGTGGCGGACGGCGAAGTCGTGCTGTTTGAGAACGTGCGTTTCAACGCCGGTGAGAAGAAGGACAACGAAGAGCTGGCTAAGAAGTACGCAGCTCTGTGCGACGTCTTCGTGATGGATGCCTTCGGTACCGCCCACCGCGCCCAGGCCTCTACCCACGGTGTCGGCAAATTCGCCCCCACCGCTTGCGCCGGCCTGCTGCTGGCCAGCGAATTGGATAACCTGGCTAAGGCGCTGGCCAATCCGGCCCGCCCGATGGTCGCCATTGTTGGTGGCTCCAAAGTCTCCACCAAGTTGACGGTGCTGGAGGCCCTCTCTGAGAAGGTTGATCAGCTAGTGGTCGGTGGTGGTATCGCCAACACCTTCCTCAAGGCGATGGGCAACAATGTCGGTAAGTCTCTTTGTGAAGACGACCTGGTTGATACCGCCAAGGCCCTGGTGGAGAAGATGACGGCCCGTGGTGCCAATATCCCGATCGCCACCGATGTGGTCTGCGGTAAGAATTTTGCGGAAGCCGAGCCGGCTGTGTTGAAAGCAGCAGGGGATGTGGAAGACGACGACATGATCTTCGATATTGGCCCCGACTCCGCCAAGGAGCTGGCCGACATCATCGCCAAGGCAGGCACCGTGGTGTGGAATGGCCCCGTGGGTGTGTTTGAGTTCGATCAGTTTGGTGAGGGTACCAAGACTGTCGCCATGGCCATTGCCGATTCCGACTGCTTCAGTTTGGCTGGTGGCGGCGACACGATTGCCGCTATCCAGAAATATGACATCTACGATAAAGTCACCTATATCTCTACCGCCGGCGGCGCCTTCCTCGAGTATCTTGAAGGCAAGACCCTGCCTGCTGTGGCGATGCTTGAAGAGTGTGCCAAGGGCTGATCTCTGGTAGGAGCGGCGCCTTGCGCCGCGATTTATACTACTTCTTCGCGCCAAGGGGCGACGCTCCTACAACTGAGTTAAATATGCCAAGACGTACAAAGATCGTTGCAACCCTGGGCCCGGCCACAGACGACCCCAAGGTAATGGACAAACTAATCCATGCCGGGGTGGATGTGGTTCGCCTCAACCTCTCCCATGATCCTCATGATCAGCAGCGTGAGCGTGCTGAGCGCATCCGTGATCGTTCCCGCGCCAGTGGCCGTCAGGTCGGTGTGCTGTGCGACCTGCAGGGACCGAAAATACGTATCGGGCGCTTCAAATCCGACTTCGTGATGCTGGAAGAGGATGGCGCGTTCATCCTCGATGCCGAATGCCCACTCACCGATGGCGATGATGAGCGTGTTGGTCTGACCTATCCGGATCTGATCAACGACGTCGCTCGCGGCGATACCCTGCTGCTGGATGATGGGGCCATTGTGCTCTGGATCGCCGAAGTGGAGGGCAAGCAGGTCCACTGTAAGGTGGTGGTCGGTGGTAAGCTCTCCAACAATAAGGGCATCAACAAGCAGGGTGGCGGTCTCTCTGCACCGGCCCTCACCGAGAAAGACAAGCAAGACATCAAGTTCGCTGCCGAGATCGATGCGGATTATCTAGCCGTCTCTTTCGTGCGCTGCGCGGATGACGTGCGCGAGGCACGTCGCCTGCTGGAGGAGGCCGGTGGTGACGGGGGTATTGTCGCCAAGATCGAGCGGGCCGAAGCGCTGGATGTCATAGAAGAGATCATCGAGGCCTCGGATGCGATCATGGTGGCGCGCGGCGACCTGGGTGTGGAGATCGGTGATGCCGAGCTTCCAGCGGTTCAGAAAGAGCTGATCAGGACGGCACGACGCATGAACAGCGTGGTGATCACCGCCACCCAGATGATGCAGTCGATGATCGAAAGTCCGATCCCGACCCGCGCCGAGGTGTTCGACGTGGCCAATGCGGTGCTTGATGGCACCGATGCAGTGATGCTCTCAGCCGAGACATCGGTGGGCAAATATCCCCATAAAGTGGTCGAGGCCATGGATCGAGTCTGCATCGAGGCGGAAAAACAGGCCTCCGTGAAGCGCTCGAAACACCGCATCGATTCGGTGTTTGGTCGGGTCGATGAGGCGATAGCCATGGCCAGCATGTACACCGCCAACCATCTTGGGGTGAAGGCGATTGCAGCGCTTACCGAGTCTGGTTCCACCCCGCAATGGATGTCGCGCATCAGCTCTGGTATCCCGATCTACGCGTTGACCCGCAATGTGAAGACTCGTCGAAAAGTGACCCTATTCCGCGGTGTCTATCCGGTTAGCTTCGACGTCGCCAGCACCGACTACAACCAGGTCAATGAAGAGGTGATCGACGAACTACTGCGTCGCGGCGAGGTACGTGATAATGACTTGGTGCTGATCACCAAGGGCGATCGCTCCGGTGTGGAGGGGCAGACCAACATCATGAAGATCATGCGGGTCGGCGAACACATGCGCTATCGGGGTGATTGAGCAGAGCACGAACTCCAAGAAAGAATTTAAAGCTCGGAACGACAGGCTGTTGCTAGCTTCTGTTCCGGCGATCCAATGGACGGTTTTTTTGGTTTTGACACTACAGATTAGGAGGCAATCATGGCCCTGATTTCCCTGCGCCAGCTTCTCGACCACGCTGCCGAGAACGGCTACGGACTTCCGGCGTTTAACGTCAACAACATGGAACAGGTACACGCTATCATGCAGGCCGCTGATGCGGTTGACAGCCCTGTTATCCTGCAGGGCTCTGCTGGTGCCCGCTCCTACGCAGGTGAGCCCTTCCTGCGCCACTTGATCGAGGCGGCGATCGAGATGTATCCGCACATCCCGGTCTGCATGCACCAGGATCACGGTGCTTCCCCAGACATCTGCCTGCGTTCCATCCAGTCCGGTTTCAGCTCGGTGATGATGGACGGCTCGTTGATGTCCGACGGCAAGACCCCTTCCTCCTTTGAGTACAACGTGAATGTCACCAAACAGGTCGTGCAGATGGCGCACGCCGGCGGTGTTTCCGTCGAGGGTGAGCTGGGCTGCCTGGGCTCTCTGGAGACCGGTGAGATGGGTGAGGAAGATGGCCACGGAGCCGAGGGCAAGCTGGACATGGATCAGCTGCTGACCGGTGTTGAAGAGGCTGCGGACTTTGTCAAGCAGACCGGCGTGGATGCTCTGGCCATCGCCATCGGCACCTCCCACGGCGCCTACAAGTTCACCCAGGAGCCCACCGGTGAGATCCTGCGTATCGATCGCATCAAAGAGATCCACGCGCGCATCCCCAACACCCACCTGGTGATGCACGGTTCTTCCTCGGTGCCACAGGAGTGGCTGAAGATCATCAACGACTACGGCGGTGACATGGGCCAGACCTATGGCGTACCGGTTGGAGAGATCGTCGAAGGTATCAAGTCCGGCGTGCGTAAGGTCAACATCGACACCGATCTGCGCATGGCCTCCACTGGCTCCGTTCGCCGTCACCTGGAAGAGAACAAGAGCAACTTCGATCCGCGTAAGTTCCTCAAAGAGGCGACCAAGGCGATGTCCGATATCTGCAAGAGCCGCTACGAAGCATTTGGTTCTGCCGGCATGGCCTCCAAGATCACCCCGATCTCCCTGGAGAAAATGTTCGAAAGGTATGCAACAGGCGAGCTTGATCCCAAGGTCAGCTGATTGGCCGCAGCATACTAAAAAAGGGGCCTTAGGGCCCCTTTTTTTATCATCTGATTTTGCTTCAGGCAGCCCTATTGGTGGGATTCAGCGGGGGGAGGGGATCAGTCCGGAGCGCGAGAGAAAATCTTTCAGTTTGTTGGGGTTGAACCCGGTAAGCTGCTGCTCTCCCACCACAAACATGGGGACGCTACGTCCGCCAATACTGAAGAATTTCTTCTGGATCTTGTTTGGTTTCCCGACATCAAAGTCGAGAAAGGGGACGCCGTGCTGCTTCAACCAGGCTTTGGCCTGTCTGCAGTGCTTGCACTGCTGGGTAGTGTAGATCACGACCTTTGCTGTTTTTTCTTCTTGGCCATTCATGTGCAAGGCAGTTACCGTATGTTCTCTGTCCTGTGGTAAGTGGGCGTAACATTTGTTACGCCCCACGCTAGCTGACGACTTAGTTTCCTGTCAACTGTCGTTCCGCCTCGCGGTATTTTTCGGCCGTTTTGTTGATGATTTCGGCGGGCAGTTCCGGGGCGGGCGGGGTCTTGTCCCAATCCAGGGTTTCCAGATAGTCCCGCACAAACTGTTTGTCGAAGCTCGGTGGGCTGATTCCCGGTCGGTATTGATCAGCCGGCCAGAAACGGGATGAGTCAGGGGTGAGCGCCTCATCGATCAGGTGCACCACACCGTTATCGTCCAGCCCGAACTCGAACTTGGTGTCGGCAATGATGATGCCTTTGCTCCGCGCATACTCCGCCGCCTCGGTGTAGATGTGCAGACTGAGATCGCGCACCTGCTCTGCGAGTTCACCGCCGAGCAGTTCGACGGTCTTGTCGAAGCTGATGTTCTCGTCGTGTTCGCCAACTGCGGCTTTGGTGGAGGGGGTGTAGATCGCCTCTGGCAGCTTGTCGGCCTGCTGTAGCCCCTGCGGTAGCTGGATGCCACAGACAGCGCCGCTGCGCTGGTAATCCTTCCAGCCGGAGCCGATCAGATAGCCGCGCACTATGGCCTCCACCGGCAGTGGTTTGAGGCGGCGTACCAGTAGCGCCCGGTCACCCAGTGCGGCTCGCTGGTCGGCATCGGTGATGATGCTGCTGAGCGGCAGGTCGGAGAGGTGGTTTGGTACCAGCGCTTCGGTGCGCTTGAACCAGAAGTTGGAGACCCGGGTCAGTACCTCGCCCTTGCCGGGGATCGGCTGCGGCAGGACCACATCGAATGCCGAGAGACGATCGGTGGTGACGATCAGCAGATGATGGCTGTCGACTTCGTAGATGTCCCTGACTTTGCCGCGATTGAGCAGATGCAAATCGGGGAGTTCGGATTGGAAGAGGGTGTTAGCAGTTTCGATCATAGCGGTTGCCGTGGATACAAATCGGCATTATAACCGGATTTTTCGCCGGGCAGCCTGCAAAAAAAACAATTGCTTGGCTGATAAGCGGCTGTATAAACGCAACTCTTGACTGACGGCCTGATAGGGCCGCATCCAGATCGCACCGCGCAGCGTATAGCTGGGAGGAGAGAGAACTTGAGAGGATCGCTCACATGACAGAACAACAGCACTATCTGGTGGCATTTCGTGGCAGCTTTACCTCGGCACTTCGTTGGCACCATCTGGATGACCTGTGGGGTGTGTTGAGGGAAGATGCCGAAGGCGGCTGGTATGTCTATGCAGTCGGCGAGACGCCGCCCAGTACGGTGCTGGACAGTGCTGCATTCAACCGCTTCATCAGCGAGATCGACACCCTGCTGCGGGAAGAGCATAAGGAGAACTACTGTGGCATCGTCTATGCGGATGATCTCAGGCAGCCCAGCTTCGTCAAGATCTACGACCCGAACAACCTGGGAGTCTCCTGCGGTTACAGTGACAACCCTCCTCTACCGGGTTGGGTGCTGAGCAAAATTCCGCCGGTGGATCTACCGGCAACCCAGCAGCTGCCGAATAATCGCAAACGCTGGTGGAGGCGTCTGTTCAGCAGCTAATAAATCCATGATCAGGAGCCGGAAATAGTCCGGCAACGGCATGTTAGACTGCCCCTCCAATAACCATGATCACGACTACGTATTTGGGGCTCCCGGGTGAACTATGACAGAGAATAAGACAGCAGAGTTCGAGATGTCGTTGAATGACCGGCTCGATATGACCCAGAGTGTGTTGAATATGCTCGAGAGCTGGGGCCTGCGGGCGGAAGAGATGATGGCGCTGCTCAGTGTCGAAGGTAAACCCCGCCACTTCATGCGCTATCGACAGGATACCCCCTTTCCTCATACTCCGGAGCTGATGACGCGGATCGAGTACTTGGTGCGTATCGATGACG
>NZ_AFOC01000096.1:0-12355 GCF_000224455.1 endosymbiont of Riftia pachyptila (vent Ph05) | reverse complement strand
CCCTAACCCACCACCAGTGATACCGAGCCAGGAAAGCCACAAAGCGGGAGATATTTGAATATATTGAGGTATTTTATAATGCCAGGGGCGCCCCTCAACTATCGGCCACCAAACGCCCTTAGGCTATGAGCAAGCCGAAAAATTGTGTGATTATTTGTCCGGAAAAATCTTGCCACATCATAAGCTTGCCAGTTCTTATTTCAGGCCGCGAAAATATAGTGGGTCAGGTACCAACCCCTACTACTTTTCAATTCCGTAACGTTTCATCTTCTCCCATAGGTTTTTACGTGAGATGCCGAGAGAACCCGCAGCCTGGTTTATTTTGCCATGATTTTCGGCTAATGCCTTGTTGATTGCCTTACGCTCTGCTTCTTCAATCGATTGCCTCAGCGTCGTCGTGCTGATCTCGTGGGTGTTGCTATCCAGGGTCAGCAGGTCTCTGGCGCCGATCCAAGGAGCGTCACACAAGGCGATAGCCCGTTCAATAATATTCTTAAGCTCACGGACATTTCCTGGAAATGACATGGATTGAAGCTGTAACTCAGCTTCTTTTGACAACCCTTTGATAGAGCTTCCGGATTTTTTTACCAATTCACTTGCGAACAGTCTTGCGAGATAGACGATGTCTTCCGGACGCTCCCGCAACGGAGGAATATCCACATGAATGACATTAAGGCGCCAATAGAGATCAGACCTAAAATCATTGTTCTTAATGGACTCATCCAGGTTTACTTGGGTTGCGGCAATAACCCTGACATCCAGAGTGACCGATTCCACCCCACCTACACGCTCGATTTCACGCTCCTGCAGGACACGTAGTAGTTTGACCTGTATATCAGGTGATACTTCGGCGATCTCATCGAGAAAGATAGTCCCCCCTTGGGCCTGTTCAAAGCGCCCTATACGCCGCTGGGTTGCGCCGGTAAATGCCCCTTTCTCATGGCCAAAGAGTTCACTTTCAATCAGGGTGGAGGATAGGGCGGCACAATTGACCTTGACCATTGGCCCCTGGGCTCGGAGACTGTTGTTGTGGATCAGGGTGGCAACCACCTCTTTACCAACACCGGACTCACCTGTGAGCAATACTGAACTGTCACTCTCACCAAGGCGCGCCACCAACCGCTCGATCTTGCGCATCGCAGAGCTCTTTCCGAGGTGCCCACTGCCTGCTTTGAAGCTGTTGTTGTCAGCACCTGAATTGCCCAGCGTTAAACGAGTATCTGCGATGCAGGAGAGATGGTGTTCTACCTTTTTAATAAAATCGCTGATTTCAAACGGTTTGGTCAGATAATCGAGGGCACCGGATTTAACCAGGGTGACCGCATCTGATACGTCACCATAGGCTGTCATGAGGATCACTGGGATTCCGGGAAACCGGCGTGACATATCGGTAAACAATTCAATCCCTGTGCCATCGGGCAAGCGGATATCGGTGATAACAAGATCGACATCACCTTTCTCAAGCTCTTTTCTGGCACTGGCTGTATCACATACGGCGTGCACTGGGATATTTTCAAGGCGTAGTCTGTCTTCAAGTGACAGGCGCATGATTTCATCATCTTCAACCAAGAGTACACAGTAGTCACTGAAATCGTTACTATCCAGCATTGGCTCAAAATTATTTTGCATCAGGCAGCCTTCATCACATTAACCGGTACAGCAACAAGGAACGTAGTACCCTGCCCTTTCTCGCTATTCACTTCAATGATTCCTTGCATGCTTTGGACTTGGCGATAGACCACCCAGAGACCTAATCCAGTACCATTGGGTTTGGTAGTGAAAAAAGGATCAAACAGCTGATTCCTTATGCTGGATGGAATGCCTGGACCATTGTCCCTGACTTCGATGATCAGGTGTGGTCCATCTTGATACATGCAGAAAGTGACGGTGCCACCATCTGGAAGTATCTCTACCGCATTCTTTAGAAGATTACAGACGATCTGTTCAACCTTTCCAGGTATGTGACGATCTTTATCTGTGTTGTTTTTCCAGATGACATTTATATCCCTGTCTCCAATCTCAGCTATTATCAGATCATGTAGCTTATCGATATGTTCAATAGCTACTGTTTCATCGCTCTCTTCATTCTTTAGCCCCACAAGCAGATTGTGAACGATCTCTTTGATTCGGTGCAGCCCTTGATCGATGACCGGCAAGTAACGATCAATAAGTTCTTTATTATTAGGGTGTTTGCGCAGTGTATCGATACAGTTTAGAAGACCGGCAAGAGGGTTATTGACTTCATGGGCCACACCCGCGGTGATGCGGCCAAGCGCGACCAGTTTTTCACTCATTGCGATCTCCTCTTCAAGCATCTTTTTTTCAGCTAATTCCCNATAATTTTGTTGAAGGTGACACTGAGACGCCCGATCTCATCTCTCTCTTTTACGGGGATAGGTGCAAAATCCGTCATTTCACCTCGCCCTACCGCTTCCAGTCCTTGTGTAACTGCAGTAAGAGGCTTGACCATGCGCCTGGAAACAATGGTACCCAGAGCACTACCGATAATGACGAAACAGAATATCAAGGCAAGAACAATGACCGCGGTGTTTTTGGTCTTTTCATATAACGGAGCGACAGACAAACGAACTCGAACCACACCCATATATTTTTGATCGGAGAAGAGGGGGACAACACCTTCCTGAAAACCTCTCTTTGAAAAACCACCAATGCTTAACACAATGGGAGCTCTTGCGCTCATGGCCTGTTTGAAAAGGTCCTGCTCAATACTATTTTCAGATGAAAAAGGAAGGCCCATTGGATTTTTAGCGGGATTAAGATGTGCCTGAACCCTGCCCTCTGCGTCAAGTATCATTGCTGTTAAGACTTCATGACTTCCTCTTGTTCCTGGTCTTCTGGATGCCATGTTCTTCAGGCTTATGTAGAGTAACCAGTAGTCCTTGCGCAGCATTGCCTTGGGTGTAGTGATGGCAACCGATTCGGATAGCAGGAGGGCCTTTTCCCCCAATTCATCATGAAAACGTTTCCAATCCTGCACAACCATAACAGCTCCGATCATGAAGCCGACAGCGGCCACAACAGCTGTGATTGTAAGTGATAACTTTATCGCCAATGGCCAAGATCTAGGACTAAGTAGCGGCATTTATGCTCTACAATTAATCAGTTGGTAACAAGGAATGCTTCGGATCAGATCTTTGGATTGTCTTTACCATAGCGCGGATTTCATTGAACAACGAATCCGAATAATGACCAAAGCCATCCAGTTTGAGTCGGGCGAGGAGCATCTTGCCAGTGACATCCTCGCCCATATTCTCAAGAGTATCCTTCATCAAGTTGACTGTATTGGGGTTTACTCCTAAACGGAAAACAATAGGTGGGAAGCCAAAACTCGGAGATATTTTTATTATTCGAGTCTTCTTAGTAATATCGGGCCTAAAGATGGCAAGGTATTCCCATATGTATGAATCTACCGCCCCGCCATCTGCAACCTGCTCGGAAACGGCCTGCACCGTTTCGGCGTGATTGAAGGTGAAAAATGTCTGTCGGAAAAAGGTCTCAGGCCTCTCACCTTTCGCTGTCATCAAGGAAAGGGGATAGAGGAAGCCTGAATTCGAGTCAGGGTCAGAGAAAGCAAAAATCTTCCCTTTCAGATCACTAAAGCGTTTATGGGGGCTGTTATGGTGGACGATGATATATGAGTGATAACGTGGTGCCCCTCGATAGATAGGCACTGTTAGGAGCTGAAGAGATTCCGGTTTTCTTGTTTGTACGTAAGAGTAGCCGCAGATCCATGCGAATTCGATACCGCCAGAGTCCAATAGATCCATCACCTCTCGATAGGACTTTCTGAGCACAAATTCTACCTTACGGCCCATTTTATACCCCAGGTATTGACTCCACTGGTCTAGAAATCTGAGGTTTTCGGTGAGTATCACAGCCGTCAGGCCAAAACGGATAGGTGGTTCCGTGTTGGCAGCATAAACCGGGCTAATCAAGAAAACCAATAATAAATAGAACAATCGCACTGGGATTCCTTATTAAGAATAACCTCTTAAGGATACTGCTAAGTTATGTCACGGCATCCACATTGCGACATATATCCTGTGCTCCCCATGGAGTACATAAGCCATCACTGGCTACACTTTCCTGCCTGCTTTAAACAGCCCTATTCTATGAGGATAGCAGAACCCAATTATCACTCTGGATGCTGTTGTTTGTTATTGAAGTCAAGTTAATCGCACACGATCAGTAAGGTTATTTTTAGCTTCTTTTGCTGGAAAAGTGAAGTGGTCTTTCAATTTACCTCTTTTCTATTCTGTAGCTTGTTACCTATTAGTAACTTGATACTTCACGCCACCCCCCCTAACTGTTTGAAATTAAATGAATAATCAGAATGGTAACGTTTTTTTCAAAAACGTTACCATCAGGTAACAAATTTCAGCTCATTATCTCCATTGTTTTTTTTATTCTTGCTTTTTCAAGTAGATACAAATCTGGCTCGACTCTTGCAACTCGCACTTAAAGTAATTTTGCACATTCCAATAATAATGCTAAAGCCGTAATTCGGAGTGGGAGAAAACAGTGGCAAAGAATGGTGGGGCTGGAATTGTATTTAGAATTACCTGGCGACTGACAGCATTTATTTTCGTTGGAATCGTACTGTTTTTATTAACAGCCTATGGAGGTGTTGAGTATTACACCTCGCAGTCCTCTTTTTGTGGTGGTAGCTGCCACACCATGACAGAGCAGTATGAAGCCTGGAAGACCAATACCCACCACAAAAGCAACAATCCGGACGGAATGCAGGCAGACTGCATAGATTGCCACTTTCTACCAGGTGAGAAGCATTCACTTAAGGCCAAATTCGAGGGGCTACGTCACCTGGCTGCCTATCTATATAACCCAGATGCACCGCTACCCATACGCCCGGTAATTAAGGATGGCGCTTGCCTCCAGTCTGGCTGTCACAATCGCGAAAACCTCGCGCAGAAGGAGATACAGTACACAGAGAAAGTACGTTTCAAGCACGAGGTTCACTTTAGTGATAAAGCTCTCGATGGCCACCAGATCACCTGCGATACCTGCCACTTTAAGACGACCGCGAATAAACATTTTGAGGTGCCCAAAGATATCTGCTTCCTTTGCCACCTAAAACTGGATAAACCCACACTTGATAAAGCGAATATGGGTGATGGGGGTGTAAAGAAGATCAGCTTTGCGAATAAACCATCTATCAATTTCAACGAGGGGAAATCCCGTTGTGATATCTGCCACACGATCCCAACCAGATCGCTGCAAAGTCAATTACAGGTAGGTGATAAGAGTACAACCAAGGGGCCAATCACACATCAGACTATGCAGGAATCGAGTGTAGCCTGTGAGAGCTGCCATTTTGAGGTAGTGAAAGGTCAGGGAGAGATTGAGACCGGTAACGTAGTCTCCAATGGTTGTCTCACATGTCATAACCGGAGCCAAACACTTCTGGCTGCCGCAGGTGACAAGACATTGATGCATGAAAAGCATATCCCTAACAAGGCAGACTGCTTCGATTGTCACACTGTAGTCGAACACAAGAACAGGACCGATCATCTTGATTTTGTGCGCGAAGATTGTCAGCTCTGTCATGTCGATCAGCATAAGTACCAAAAGCTGTTGCTTTCCGGTGCTCCCGTTGATGATGAAATTTCAGGTGCTCCACATCTCATGTACGAGGTCAATGTTAACTGCATGGCCTGTCATCTTAAGAAGACCTTGAGCAAAGGGCATGATGTGAGAACCGCATCTGGTGATACCTGTGCCGCCTGTCATACAAAACAGCACAGAAAAATGCTGGATGACTGGAAAAAAACACTTAAGAAAGAGATTGCGGATGGTGAAGAGCTAGAAGCAGAGGCAATTAAACTTCTTGCTGAAATCAAGGGCAACCTGGACAAGAAACAATTAAATCAGGCAGAGGCAATGATCGCCAAGGGCATTCAGCTACTTGATATTGTGCGTTTCGGTAATGGCGTACACAACAAGAAATATGCAATCACCATTCTTGATGGTGCATTCAACAACTTTGAAGACACCATTGAATTGCTTGAAGGAGCAAAGGGCGCTGAATAAGGAGATTGATCTATAGCACCACTAACATCTGTGGAGGATGAGGAGATGAGTAGGAGATACCAATATGAGTGACAATAAAACACCAGAAATCAGTCGCCGTAAATTTCTAAGTGGGGTCGGAACAGCGGCCGCTGGCGCCGCCGCAATGGTAACACCTGGGCTGAATGTCCAGGCAGCCACAACAAAAGCCCCCCGCTGGGCGATGGTCATGGACCTTAGGCGCTGCATAGGTTGCAGAGCCTGTACGGTGGCCTGCAAATCGGAAAACCACGTATCTCTTGGCCGATTCAGGGCGGTTATTCAAGAGAAAACCATGGGTACATTCCCGAATACAAAGAAAGCGTTTCTGCCTTTGATGTGTAATCACTGCGAGGGTAATAAAGAGGATGGTGTTCCTCCTTGCGTAAAAATCTGTCCTCAGTTCCCCGGTGAACGTCGCAAGTATAAAACCGCTGATGGTAAGACAATACGTTACCGTAGCGGTGGTACTTACAAACGACCAGATGGCATGATCCTGGTCGACGTTGAGCAGTGTATCGGCTGTGGGAAGTGCATTGATGCCTGTCCCTATGGTGTTCGTTCGTTCAATCCCTTTGTCAAAGCCGGCGCCGATCCAACTAAGCAGGCCGCGGACAAATGCGATATGTGCGCTCATCGTGTCGACAACGGTGTTGAACCATCCTGCGTCAACACCTGTCAAGGTCGCGCTCGTATCTTTGGCGATCTTAACGATCCGAACAGTCACGTCTCCAAGCTTGTTAACGAGCACAATTTGGCTAAGGCCGATAATGTGCTGCTTCCGGAGGAGGGAACCAACCCGCATGTATTCTATATCGATCCGGATAACATGTTGAAGCGTCTCTATACACAGCGGAGGAAGGGCAAACTGGATCACTATGTGGATCAGATCCCATAAGCCCTGAAAGCTTGTAAAAGAGAGGAATTGATATGAAAAAGCTAAATCGTCGTAATTTCATGAAACTTGCCGCAGCGAGCGGCGCCGTAATGGTGACAGGGATCGGAACCAGTCAGAACGCACTTGCCGGATCAATCAAACTGCAACCGGGTGGTCGCGATTTTTCTCCAACCACGAAGAAGGAGCGGCAGGCTATTCCCACCGCTTGTTGGCAGTGTGTGACCCGTGACGCCATGATGGGCTATGTCGAGGATGGCCGTTTGGTAAAACTGGAGGGGCATCCGGATTCTATCCGTACCCTCGGTAAACTCTGCGCAAAAGGGCAGGCCGGTGTTAATCAAGTCTATTTCCCGGATCGAATCCTGTATCCGATGAAACGTGTCGGTAAGCGCGGCGAGCACAAGTGGAAAAGGATCTCCTGGGATAAGGCCCTGGATCTTTTGGCATCCAAGATCAAACCGCTTCGTGACGCTGGAACACCCGAGTTGTTCATGTACCAGTACGGTCGCCACAAGGGCAGCCAGTCTTCGATCATGCACGACTTCATGGACGCCTTCGGTTCCCATACCATCGGTACGCACACGTCGGTCTGTGAGGGGCCTAAATGGGTCGGTCAGGAGAGCCTGTGGGGCGGCATGTACGATAACTGGGACTACGATCATACCGATTTCGTGGTCAATTTCGGCTCAAACCAGTTCGAGACTCACACCAACCACATCCCGACATCGCAGCGTCTGATTCGGGCAATGGTTGAACGTAACGTCCCGCTCTATACCTTTGATGTGCGCCTTTCCAATACCGCCGCCAAGTCAACCGAATGGGTTCCCATCAAAGTCGGCATGGACGGTCTGGTCATGTTGTCCATGGTTAACGTCATCATGAACGAAGGATTGTTCCGCAGAGATCACCTCAAGTACATGCGCGTGTCGCCGGATTATCATGCATCGGACGACGAGAAAATCGCTGCGATCAAGAAGCATGTAGCTAAGTTCACACCGGAGTTTGCTGAGAAGGAGAGCGGTGTTCCTGCAGCCAAGATCAAGCAGATCGCACGCGGTTACGCCAAGGCGAAGTCGGCCTGTCTGATCAGCTATCGTGGCACCGTCATGCATTATCATGGTGCAGATCAGGAGCGTGCGGCGATGTTGCTCTCGGCAATCACCAACAACCTTGATACAAAAGGCGGTCGGGTCATGGGCGTCGGCGCCGGCTGGAAATCCCCCCATTCACCAAAAGCCAAGGTGCAAAAAGGTCTCGACATCGTCAACGGTTTCCCCGGTGAGGCCGCGTTCCCCACGCATCAGGTGAGTCAGCAGAATCTTCCGATGATCAAGGACGGCCAAAATGGCCGGCCCAAAGTCTACTGGTGGAGCTGTAACAACATGGCCTTTATCAACGGAAACAATAAGGAAGCGGAAGCGATCTTAAAAGATGAGAGCCTCATACCCTTCTCGGTTTCGTCTAACATCGTCTATGACGAGTCATCGCAATACGCCGATCTTATCCTGCCTGATGTCACCTATCTGGAACGATGGGACACCGAAGATATGGTGTCGCCGACCGGTGTCGCCGAATACTACATCCGCCAACCCCTCATCAAGCCGCTTGGCGAGGCGAAGGATCAGGGTGAAATCTTTGCCGGCCTGGCGAAACGGTGTGGATTTGAACTGGCCTATTCGACCAAGGAGGAGTATGTCCGTCAGTCTTGCGATATGACACCGGGCGTCAGAGAAGCCGGCGGTTTCGAGTACATGAAGAAACATGGGGTCTGGCACGATAAGAACGCCAAGCCTAACTTCGGCTTCTACGAAGCCAAAGTGGATGTTTCCGGCGACGGGGTTATTCTCGATGAAAAAACCGGCGTCTACTGGAACTACAAGAAGGCCGGAGTCAGCAAAGCCGAAGCTAAGAGCAAAGGCTATCTGGGGGTCGAGGGCGCCAAGAAAGCCTATGTCGCCCAGAACATCGAGGGCACGCCGCGTAAGGCCTATCCGCCGAACACCTCATTCATCAAGTCCGGCCTGCTCGACTTCTATTCCGATAACTTCGCGTCCAAGGGGTTCCCGGCGTTCCCAACCTATACGCCGATACCTGAGCATCAGAAGATGGGCAAGGATGACTTGCACCTGACCACCTACAAGGTAGCCGTACATACGCACTCCCGCACAGCCCATTGCAAGTGGTTGTCTGAGATCAAGCACGACAATCCGGCATGGATCAACGCCAAAACCGCCGCCGCGCGCGGTATCAAGGATGGCGATACCATCAAGGTGTCTAACGAACTTGGTGAGATCACCACCACAGCTCATGTCACCGAAGGCATCATCCCCGGCATCATCGCCATCTCGCACCACTTGGGACGTCAGCATTCCGGTATCTACGGATCGGGAAAGCGTTCTCCCACTCCTGGGGGTGCCGCAGCGGATCCGGACGCCAAGAACATGTGGTGGAACAAGCACGGAACCCATCCCAACTCGATCATTCCGAACAGTTCGGATCCGATTAGTGGTGGGCAACGGTGGATGGATACGGTGGTAAGAGTTGCCAAAGTGTAATTAAGTGAGTGAAACAGGAGAGCTGAGATGGAAACTGATTGGAAAAAGCTGGCCGATAGCGCCAAATCACGAAGTGAAATTTATGGACTATTGACCACTGTTTTCCGGGAGGAACCCACCGAGGCCCTCATCAAGGAGCTGAGAGGTCCCCGCTTGTCGGGGGCCTTCTCAGACATGGACGTGGATCTGGGAGAGACGTTCTACAGCGATCCTGAAGGGCAAGTGGCGGATGAGTTAGCTGTGGAGTTTACCCACTTGTTCCTTGGCCCTGGTCCTCATATATCGGCCCATGAGTCTATCTTTGTCGAGGTGGATGGCGACGCATGTGCTCTATGGGGGGCACAGACCGTTGAAGTGAAAAAGTTTATCGAGACGACAGGCCTCAATTATGAGCCGGGGTTCACAGGTCTTCCTGATCACGTCAGCGTTGAACTTGAATTTTTACAGAAGCTGACAGAGTGGGAGGCTGATAAGTGGATTCAACAAAATCGCAAGAGTGCAGAGTATTGTCTGACAGTGCAACGCATGTTTCTTGAACGGCATCTATTATGTTGGTTACCCCAATTCTGTGATGCGATCATGACTCAGGCGGAGATGCCCTTCTACCGAGCTATGGCTGAATTGACCAAGAATTATATGGAGTTTGAGCGGCAGAGTATCGCAACCGATACAGCTGCTTAATGTATGCTTACCAATTCACCTACATCCATGTAGGTGGATTATTTATTTCTTAACCGGTTGCGAAGGGTAGCTTCCTGATTAGGCCCCATGCCCATTTTTTTACCCTGATTGATAGCGAATTCGACTGGAGCACCTAGATTGATTCGGTAAGCTGCCCACATAGTGCCCAGTAGTGCAGAACTTGGTGCATAGACCAAGAGCATGTCCTTGCTGGCATCGATAACCTTCTGGGTGAAGTCGTCAACCTGTTCCTGACTTGGCACTAGGCCGTCGATCGGGATGCTAATATAACGCATACCCAGCGCCTCAGTCTCCAATTGATGTAATCGTGCGGTTTTTTCTGGTGTTCCGAGATCGATCACGGTTTCAAACCCGAAAATTTTCAGTTCCGCTATACGATTGATCTGACGACCACGGGTTGCCTGTAAATAAGGAATAGCTCGACCAGGATCCGGAATGGCAATAGCGTATCCCATTCTCCCCGGTAACTTGGATGTCTTGTGGGTGAGTGTTTGCGGTACTGATTTGCCATCGCTGGCAGTAAGCACTGCATCATTGTGTCGATTCATCTCTCCGTCACCCCACCAACCGCAGGCGTACACTGACTTGGGTGACATTGCGAAGAGGCATAACAAAGTAGTGATAGATACAGATCTCAATCTGTAAATGGGTTGTGCTTTCTTCATGATTTTGAGTGTCCCTGATCAGGTTATCAGTAGCGCATTCAGTGAATCTTGGTGCGAGTCTATTATCTTTGGATAATCAGCATCATTCCCTATGTGGCAAGAGTGACAGGATTAGTCTGTCAGGGGTGACTGACTAAAATAGATAAGGAGAGAGCTGCGGGAAATTAGACCCACAGCGGTAGACATATTTTCAGGAGGTCTCCACAGGTAATCCTTCCAGTCTCCATTCGGGAAGGCCTCCTTCCAGGCGCTTGGCGTTAACGCCTCGCTCCCGCAGTCTGGAGACAGCATCGAATGCCAGTACACAATGCGGACCGCGGCAGTAGGCGACAATCTCCTGAGAAGGATCAAGCTCGTCCAGATGCTTTTCCAATTCCTCCAGCGGAATATTGATCGCACCCGGCAGGTGTCCCGCTGCATACTCCTCTGGCGGGCGCACATCCAGGACCGTCACCAGACCATCCCTCGCACGCTCCAGTAGTTGAGCTGCCGGCACCGGTTCTAGACTGTCTTTGACCTTGAGGTAGTCGTCGACGAGACGATTCACATCGGCCAGGTGGCGCTCCGCCACTTCTCTCAGCGATCCGAATAGGGCCGAAACGTCCATACCACTCAATCGATAATAGACCTTGTGGCCCTCCTTACGATTGGCAACCAGCCCGGCCTGCCTGAGTTGTTGCAGATGTTGAGAGGTATTAGCCACAGTCAGGCCCGAGACCTGCGCCAAGGCATCTACACTGCGTTCACCCTGCGCCAAAAATTCCAGAAGTTCCAGTCGGTAGCCATTGCTCATCGCCTTGGCGACACGGGCAAATTGGCTGAAAAGATCGTGTTTGAAATTACCTGTTGACATATATATCGCCCCAACTATACTTCAATTATTCAATAGATCTATTGATTATATGATCTCTTTGAAAATTATAACAGATTATGTATTGGAGGAGAGTGGAGCATGAATTGGTACGACTGGATTCTCAGGAATGAACTGCCCGTTCGCCTGGGTTTTTTCTTCGGCATCTTTGCCATCATGGCGGCCTGGGAGCTGCTAACCCCCCGCCGTACTCTCACAGTTTCCAAGAGCATTCGCTGGGCCAACAACCTGGGCCTAGTCTTCCTCAACAGTTTTATTCTGCGTTTGCTGTTTCCGGCGGCGGCGGTGGGTGTTGCTGCCCTTGCCGAGCAACGGGGGTGGGGCCTGCTCAACTTTTATGAAACCCCCTTTATTCCATCGGTCGTCATTGCAGTGATAGTGATGGATTTCGTTATCTACCTGCAGCATGTGATGGTCCATGCCGTACCTGTTCTTTGGCGACTACACCGGGTCCATCACGCCGACCTCGACTACGACGTGACCACCGGCGCCCGCTTCCACACCTTTGAGATCATCCTATCCATGTTGATCAAGTTCGCCACCATCATGGTGCTGGGTCCACCCGTCGTAGCGGTGG
>NZ_AFOC01000097.1:0-12239 GCF_000224455.1 endosymbiont of Riftia pachyptila (vent Ph05) | reverse complement strand
AGCACAGCGCTGAGTGTAGATGCCAGTGGTGTCGGTCAGGCCACCCTGGGGACAGCCTACAGCGCTAATATCACCGGCAGTGGTGGTGAAGGCAGCTACAGTTGGTCGCTCAGCGGTACGTTGCCGGCGGGCCTGAGTTGGGCGGAGGCGGCGGATAATCTCTCCATCGATATTACTGGCACACCGACCCAGGCTGGCCAGTTCCAGTTCGCTGTTAATTTGCAGACAGCGGGCGATAGCGTCAGTGAGACGCTCAGCATCACAGTGGTTGAGACGATCGAGCCAGTGGCCCTGACCACCAGTTCGNTACCGGCGGCCACCAAGGACAGCGCCTACAGTACCACCCTGCAGGCGAGCGGTGGCGTTGCTCCGTTCAGCTGGAGCATCAGCAGCGGNACGCTGCCGGCGGGCCTGAGCCTGGATAGCTCCTCCACTCTGGCCAGCGTCAGCCTCTCCGGTACCCCCACTGAGAGCGGCAGCTACAGCTTCAGCGTGCAGGTGACTTCTGATGGCCAGAGCGCCAGCCGCGACTATCAGTTGACTGTGGCTGATGGTGGTACGACTGGTGGTGGCAGCAGTGATATCGAAGGCTTTGGTCGAAACACTCTCGGCGCGCTGAGTTCACCGACTGGTTATGAGACCTATGTGGTGACCTCGCTGGCAGACAGTGGCCCGGGTACTCTGCGGGATGCGATCTCCCAGGAGAAGCGACTGATCCAGTTCGCGGTGGCGGGTGAAATCAATCCGCAGACCGATATCCTGATCAAGAAGCCCTATATCACCATCGATGGTGCGAGCGCACCTGCGCCGGGCATCACCCTCAAGAAGACCCAGCGGATGGGCGGTGCGTTGATCGTTGGCGGTACCCACGATGTGGTGATCCAGCATATCCGGGTTTGGGGTGCTTACAAGGCGGGTGATGGCACAGTCAACAATGCCGGCACCCTCGGCATTGATGGTGACTGGGATCCTGACTATGTGGCGCGCAATATCGTGCTTGATCACATCACTGCACGCAACGCCACCGACTCCGGTCCTGATATCTGGGGCGAGGTGCAGGATGTGACGGTCTCCTGGAACCTGATCTTCCACAACTATCATCCGACCACCATCTCGCACTACCCGTCGCCCTACCAGACGCGGCAGCGGATCTCGATGCACCACAATGTCTATGCGGAGAATGGCGAGCGCAATCCGCAGATCCGTGGTGATGTGCAGGAGCTGGACTATGTCAACAACATCGTCTATGGCTGGGGATGGGCAAATGTGGGCTGCTATGGCATCCGTATCAAGAATGACTGGGCAAATGGCGAGCCCCAGTCCAATCTCAACATCGTCAACAACCACTTCCTCACCGGTCCGGCGGGTCGCTGCGATGATTCGGCGCTGATCTACGGTTGGGATCCGGGTCCGGACCAGTACGATGGTGGTCCGAGTGGCACCCCTGAGCAGGGCACGGTGATCGACACGAGTCGTATGGGCTCCCTCTGGGTCAACGGAAATATCCTGCCCAGCGCCAACCGGGACCACTACTCGACCATTGCCCAGCCGCTGTTTATCCCCTCTGAGGCGCAGGTCACCACCTGGCCGGCGAGTGAGCTACGGGATCGGGTGCTGCCCGGGGTGGGGATGAAGTTTCGCGATGCGGAGGAGCAGGCGCTGCTTAACGATATCAAAAACTCCGCTCCCTGAACGCAGCAGCCTTGAGGAGATAAAAGCGTCACCGATTGGTGGCGCTTTTTTTTGGCACAGCCAAGCGTGGGATCAGGCTGCCGAGCAGTTCTGGCTGAAATCGGAGCTGCATGCGATCTGTTTGAGTACCGGGTCAGTTCTGTAGCGCCTTCGGTAAGGAAAAGACCACCTCTTCGGTCTTTCCGGCCCCCTCATTGATCTGATCGGCACCCCACTCCTGTAGTCGCTCGAGTACTCGTTCTACTAGCACTTCCGGGGCTGAGGCGCCGGCGCTAACGCCGATCCGGGCCTTCCCCGCGAGCCAGCTACGGTCGATATCTTCCGCGCCATCGATCAGATAGGCGGGGGTGGAGTGTTTTTTTGCAATTTCGCACAAGCGGTTGGAGTTTGAGCTGTTGGGAGAACCGACTACCAGCACCAGATCGCACTGCTCCGCCAACTCTTTCACCGCATCCTGACGGTTCTGGGTGGCGTAGCAGATGTCGTTTTTCTTCGGCCCCTCGATGTTGGGGAATCGCTGCTGCAGCGCCGCGATCACCAGCGCCGTGTCATCTATCGAGAGGGTGGTCTGGGTGACGAAGGCGACCCGCGATGAGTCGCTGATCTGTAATTGCTCCACATCTGAGGGGGTGACCACCAGGTGGATGCGCGCGGACTCCTCCTTGCTCCGACACTGTCCCATAGTTCCTACTACCTCCGGGTGGCCGCGATGACCGATCAGGATCACCTCATAGCCATCCCGGCAGCGTCGTGCCACCTCCAGATGGACCTTGGTCACCAGTGGGCAGGTCGCGTCGAAGATCCGCAGATCGCGCCGCTGTGCCTCCTGGCGCACTGTCTGGGAGACGCCGTGGGCGCTGAAGATCACCGTGTTGCCGTCGGGGATGTCGGAAAGTTCATCGACAAAGATGGCGCCGCGCTGGCGTAGACTCTCCACCACAAAGCGGTTGTGCACCACTTCGTGACGCACATAGATCGGGGCGCCGAGCATGTCGAGGGCGCGCTGTACGATCTCGATGGCGCGGTCGACGCCGGCACAGAAACCGCGGGGATTGGCAAGGATGATTTTAGACATGGTCGTTTCGTTGAGTATCAGTTATCGCGGTTGTCCGGGAGGGGGTTCTGCACCTGCAGGATTTTCACCCGGAAGTGGAACTCTCGTCCGGAGAGAGGATGGTTGAAGTCGACCCGCACACTGTCACCGTTGCACTCCAGTACCACTCCAGCGATCTCATCGCCGGCGGGGGTGACGAAGCCCACCAGGGTCTCGGGCTCGGCCGATACCCCCTCGGGAAATTCGCTCAGCGGGATCGGTTGGATCTTCGCCGCGTCGCGCGGGCCGAACACATCGTCTCCCGAGACCAGCAGGCTCTGATCCGCTCCCACGCTGAGGCCGTAGACCGCCAGTTCCAGGGGGCGGGCCAGGGTGCCGTCTCCGACAGTGAACTGGAGCGGTTGCTCGTCGAAGGTGGAGACTACCTCGGTGCCGTCGGGAAGGCTCATAGCATAGTGCATCTCCACCCGGCTGCCGTGGGTGATGGCGCCTGCGGGCAGTTGATCCGGATCAGTCATGGGTCTGTTCCGCATGAATCTCGTGCATCAGCGGCAGCTCAAGGCCGAGACGCTGGCCGTGCTCCAGCGCCCGGGTGAGTCGCGCCGGTGCGCTACGGCCCATACATTTGTGTTCAGGGTCGCCGTCGAAGGCGCGCTTCATCGACTGGATCAGCGCTTCGCGGTCGAACTGTGCACCGCTGAGCGCCTCTTGCAGATCGATTACCTCATTGGCTAGCTGGCGGCAGAAGCCCTGGTGCTCTTGCCAGAGCTCCCCCACGGCGCCGCCAGTACGCAGACCGGCGATGTTGCTGGTGAGGATGTAGAGGTTCTTTAGCACCAGCTCAAACAGCAGTTCTGCGTCGTTTTGCAAGATGCGGGTGGGGATATCCAGCGCGCCCAGCGCGTCGGCGATCAGTCCCGCCCGGGGGCCATAGAGCGGTGAAGGGATGATCACCTTGGTATCCATCCCCTTCTTCTTCTCAAACCAGACTGAGATCACGGTGGGGTGCTCAATCCCCGCCAAGTCGGCTGGTAGCAGTTCGTTCTGTAGTAGACAGAGTCGATCTTTCCAGACGCTTGGTAGCTGCCCTAGCAGGGGTTGCAGGTCGGCTTCACCCACCGCCACCACTACCACCTCAGGACTGGGCAGAGCTGCGGCCAGCTCGCCCATATCAGTGTTGCGGGTCACCGGGTAGAGCGGAACCCCAAGCCTGAGCAGTCCCCGGGAAAATACGCCGCCCATCTCCCCGACGCCGATGATAACTATCGGGCTTTGCATGGTTTTTACTACCTTTGATCGGAAAATGCTCCGTAGAATACCGGATTTGTAATCAGGTCTGAAAGGACTATTCTTAGGATGAGCGATCGAATGATGGGTATAACATCATGAATATTATAGAAAACTCATCTGATATGCCGATTCCTGTCTATGAGGTGGAAGAAGTGACAGTGAAGGAGGCACTACTGATGTTGGCTGAGGGGAAGGGGGAGTTCCAAATCGAGGTCGCTCCGGGTGTGGAGCGCAGCCAGTTTGCTGTGGACCTCTTCGGCTCGGTGGTCTTCAATAGCCTGAACTAAAGCTGAGGCGGCATCAAAATGGCGGGGGGCTGTAGATGTCGGTATCTACAGGAGGTGCGCGCATGCCACAGAGTCAGCAATGAGCTGCCCGGAATCGCCTCTCTATGCGATATCCCTGAGGTATCCGCCGCTTTAGGTAAGTATCTCCTGGGTGATAAATAGAAACGCGAGAGCGCCAACCAGGATCGCCACGGCAGCATATTGGAACAGGATGCAGATTCCCGGCAGGTCATTGCAGACTGAGCTGAAACGACAAAGTTTGCAGTTTTTCAAGGCTCTCAACCTCACTTACAACAGAGGTACATAAGCGGTGACTCCTGGCCATACAGAAGACTCCGTTTCAGATTAGCCGCATCCTTGCACACTTGCCTGCTGTCACACAACGATTATCGTCAATGATCCCATTTTGAATATAAGCCCATGGTTTGTGGCACTATTCTGCGCAGAGGGATCGTATTAACATGTGCGATCTAAAACAGACGGGGATCTGATGCGATGTTGATCGAAGGGCCTTTGAAGATAGGGGTGCTGGACCAGCCGGAGATGCCGGGCCGGGAACTACACATCGATTTTACGCCGGAATTCATCGCCCTTGATGCGCAGGCGCAGGGGCAGCAGTTCCAGGATTATCTCAAGAGTCTGCATGAGGGTATCGCCAAGCTCGCCGAGGATGACCCGAACCGGGCCGGCATGCTGATCGTGCAGCAGATCTCGGAGCAGCTCTTTCCTCATCTGGCAAGTGGCGACCTGGAGCTGGATGAGACCATCGTCGTTGAGATGGGCCGCGACGCCTCCTCCGCCTCACTGATGAACCTGCTCAGTTTATGAGTGATCGTGCCTTCATCTTCGAGGCGAGCAGCGACAATTTCGACCGGCTGGTGCTGGAGAATTCGAAGAAGGGGCTTGTGGTGGTCGACTTCTGGGCTCCCTGGGCGGGTCCGTCGCATCGCCAGAAGAAACTATTGATAGGACTGGCCAACAGTTACCGCGGACGCTTCCTGCTGGTGTCGGTCAACACCGATGAGCAGAAGGCGCTGGCCGCCCGCTTCGGCGTGCGCACCCTGCCTTCGCTGAAACTCTTTCTCAAAGGGGAGTGTGTCGAAGAGTACCAAGGGATGCAGGCGGAGGCAGACTACCCGCAGATGATCGACCGCCATCTAGGCAGACAGCTTGACCAGACTGCCAGCCAGGCGATTGCCCTGTGGCAGGCTGGCAAGCCGGAGCAGGCGCTGCAGCTGCTGGCTCAAGCGGCAGTGGATGTGCCGGATAAACTCGACTACCCAGCGCTGATGGCGAAGATCCTGATGCGCCAGCAGCGCCTCGAAGAGGCGCATCAACTGCTTAGCGCACTGCCGGAGGCCGCGCAGAAAGAGACGGAGATCAGCCAACCGCTGGCCCACCTCGATTTCATGTTGACCGCAGCTAAGGCAGCGCCAAAAGAGCGGCTTGAGGCAAGCCTGCAGCACGACCCAGATAATCCTGAAACCCACTATCAGCTGGCGGCCCTGGAGCTCCACGAGGAGCAGCTCGAAGCGGCGCTGGAACGCCTGCTGGCACTCTCCCGTAGCCACCCCAACTTTCGCAGCGGCATCGCCCGTAAGGGGATGCAGGCGGTGCTGGCACTGCTCGATCCGCAGGATGAGCGGGTGATCCACTACCGTAAAGAACTCTTCCGTCTCAACTACTGAGGCAGCCTCCCATGCAGAAAGAACCCCAGATTGGCTTTATCAGCCTCGGCTGCCCGAAAAACCTGGTCGATTCCGAGGTCATCCTCAGCCGCCTGCGCGCCGAGGGCTACCAGATCTCCCCCAGCTACGATGGCGCCGACCTGGTGGTGGTGAACACCTGTGGTTTCATCGATGCGGCGGTGGAGGAGTCCCTCGACGCGATCGGTGAGGCGCTGCGCGAGAATGGCCGGGTCATTGTCACCGGCTGTCTCGGTGGTGACGAGGCACGCATCCGCGCCGCCCATCCGCAGGTGCTGGCAGTGACTGGAGCGCACACCTACGACGCGGTGCTGGAGGCGATCCACGCCGAGCTGCCGCGCCCCCATGAGCCCTTCGCCAACCTGCTGCCCTCCAGCGGGGTCAAGCTGACACCGCGCCACTACGCCTATCTGAAGATCTCCGAGGGGTGCAACCACCGCTGTAGCTTCTGCATCATCCCGCAGCTGCGTGGTGATCTGGTAAGCCGGCCGCTGGCCGAGGTGATGGGAGAGGCGCAGCGGCTGGTGGAGGCGGGGGTGCGCGAGCTGCTGGTGGTCTCCCAGGACACCAGCGCCTACGGCCTCGACACCAAATACCGGCCCGATTTCTGGCAGGGTCGGCCACTGACCACCCGCATCCATGATCTGGCCGCCGCCCTGGGTGAGCTGCCCGCCTGGGTGCGGCTGCACTATGTCTATCCCTATCCCCACGTGGATGATCTGATCCCGCTGATGGCGGAGGGGCATATCCTGCCCTATCTCGACATGCCGCTGCAGCACGCCAACCAGCGGGTGCTGCAGGCGATGAAGCGGCCGGCGGCCAAGGAGCGGGTGCTGGAGCGGATCCAGCGCTGGCGCACCGAGTGCCCCGAGCTGGTGCTGCGCAGCACCTTCATCGTCGGCTTCCCCGGCGAGACCGAGGCGGAGTTCGAGGAGCTGCTCGCGTTCCTGCGTGAGGCCCAGCTCGACCGGGTCGGCTGTTTCGCCTACTCGCCGGTGGCGGGGGCCACCGCCAACCAGCTGCCTGGCGCCCTGCCGGATGAGATCCGCGAACAGCGCCGCGCCCGCTTCATGGAGGTGCAGTCGGCGATCAGTGCCGAACGGCTCGCTGCCAAGATCGGCTCGGAGATGATCGTGTTGGTGGACGAGGTGAACGAGAAGCAGCTGATCGCCCGCGGCCCGGGAGATGCGCCGGAGATCGATGGTCGGGTGATTATTCCCGGCAGCTGGGAGCTGGATCCGGGTGAGTTCATTGAGGTGAGGATTACCGGCGCCACCGCCCATGATCTGAAGGCGGAACCGGTGGATTTCGAGGAGTAAGTGGGGAAAACAGAGGCAGATCCCCCGCCAGCTCAGTTGCGGGAGTTAGATGCTGTTGGGGGACCAACTCTGTGTGGCGTCCATGTCATTTGCCAACCATCTGCAGGGCTGGATTCCAAAAAAAGTGCGCCCGCGATCGGGCTTTATGCAGCTGTTTCTCTCATCCCGAGCTGAGGTTGCCAGTCGGGATGAGATCAGGCCAGAGGCTCTTTAGAACGCAGAACCGCTGCTCTTGCCCATACTGCGCAGCATGCTGGCCAGTGGGCAAAAGCCGGTGAAGGCGGACTGCAACAGGTTGAGGCCGACAAACGCGGTGAAGTAGAGCCAGTAACCGGAATGGAAGATCGGGCTCTCTGCCACGCCCAGCGCCAGGCTGAGCAGGATAGCGAAACCGGCGAATGCGAGTACGATGCGATCGATGTTCATAATCTCTCTCCGAAAAAAGATAGTGGTGCCGCATCGAATTACACCGCGGCAGGAAAGCGCGAAATATTAGAGTGATCTAATATTCAAGTCAAGGGTGAGGCAATGTCACAGCAGCTCGACACACAGGCAAGGCTCATTGAAGCGCTGCAGCAGCCAGCGGCCTACCCCCATCCGGTAGGGCAGGTCGAACATATTGAGACCCACATCTCCCACCTGCTGCTGGCCGGGGCGTTCGCCTACAAGATCAAAAAGCCGGTCGACTTCGGCTTCCTTGATTTCTCAACCCTGCAGCGGCGCCACCATTTCTGCGAGGAGGAGCTGCGCCTCAACCGTCGCCTCGCGCCGCAGCTCTACCTGGCGGTTGTCGCTATCCGCGGCACGCCGGAGCAGCCACACTTTGATGGCGACGGAGCGGTGCTGGAGTACGCGGTGAAGATGCGTCGCTTTGCGCAATCGGAGCTGCTCGACCGGCAGCTGCCCGATCTGGCGCTCTGCGAGCTGCTGGCGCGAGAGCTGGCGGCGTTTCACCAGCAGCTTCCCGCCTGTGATCCGCACACCGCTTACGGCACCCCCGAGCGGGTGGCGCAGCCGATGCTGGAGAACTTCGAACAGATCTGCTCTGTGCTCGATGCCGTGCCACTGGCGCAGCGGCTCGATCGGCTGCAGGCGTGGATCGGGGAGCAGCTACAGAAGCTGCGGCCTGAGTTGCAGAAGCGCCGCGCCGACGGCCATATCCGCGAGTGCCACGGCGACCTGCACCTAGGCAACATCACCCGTTTTCGCGGCCAGCTTTGCATCTTTGACGGTATCGAGTTCAACCCCGCGCTGCGCTGGATCGACAGCCTCAGCGATCTAGCCTTTCTGTTGATGGATCTGCACCACAAGGGGCTGCAGGGTGAGGCGGCGGTCTGTCTCGACTGCTATCTGGCTGAGACCGGCGACTATCAGGCGCTGCCCCTGTTGCGACTCTATCTGGTCTATCGCGCTATGGTGCGGGCCAAGGTGACCACGCTACGGCTCGCCCAGGAGCGACCGGGGGCGGCTGATTGGCAGCAGAGCCGGGCAGAATTCGAGAGCTATCTCGAGCTGGCGGAGCGGCTCTGCCAACCCGCCAAACCGCTGCTGATGATCAGCCACGGCCTGTCGGGCTCGGGCAAGAGCCACTTCAGCGGGTGGCTGGTGCAGCATTGGCCAGCGATCCGGCTGCGCTCCGATCTGGAACGCAAGCGGCTGTACGGGCTGCAGCCTGCTGAGCACAGTAGCTCAGGACTGGCCGGGGGAATCTACACAGAAGCCGCGGGGGAGGCGACCTATGTGCGGCTGGCACAGCTAGCGGAGGTGATCGTCAGGGCCGGCTACAGTGTCATCGTCGATGCGACCTTCCTGCAACGTGAGCGGCGTGAACACTTTCGGCAGCTGGCCAGGCGGCTCGGTGTGCCGTTC
Organism: endosymbiont of Riftia pachyptila (vent Ph05); assembly: GCF_000224455.1. Lineage (NCBI taxonomy): Bacteria > Pseudomonadati > Pseudomonadota > Gammaproteobacteria > endosymbiont of Riftia pachyptila. The sequence goes on along the minus strand of NZ_AFOC01000097.1, from coordinate 3,022 downwards.
CTACTGCTCGACCTGCAGGCCCCGCTCGAGCTGTTGCAGCGGCGCATCGTCGAGCGCCAGCGCCAGGGAGAGGATGTCTCGGAGGCCGATCTGGCGGTGCTGCAGTCGCAGTGTGCCAGCGCCGAGCCTCTCGACGCCGCCGAGCGCCGCTCTGCGTTGGCGATTGACAGCCGACAGTTCCCGCCAGAGGGGTTGCTGCAGCGGATCACCGAGCAGCTGAATCGAGATTCGGATTAATCGGGGTGCAGTCCCAACCAGATCAGGAGCACTATCCATGCGTTTTCCCCAATTGGCAATGGGTCAGCGGTTTCGCTTTCAGGGCCGAGTCTTCACCAAGAGTGGGCCGCTCACCGCCCGGGAAGAGGGCAGCCAGAACAATCAGTTGATGAGGAAGTCGGCGGAGGTGGAGCTGCTCGATAATGCAGCGCCGCAGTCGGAGAAGCCACAGGGCCAGTTGCAGCGCCAGCAGCTTGAGAGTGCGATGCGCTCCGGTCTGGCGCGTCTCCGCCAGAGTGCGGAGCAGGTCGCCGAGGTGGATGGGCGGATGCCGGTAGAGAGGCTGCTGTTGTTGGTGGAGGCGGAACTGGAATCGATCCTCAAGGATCTCAGCTGACTCGCCTCAGCCAAGCACGATTAGGGCCACCCCAGCGACCATCACCGTGCCTGCCAGCAGATGGTGGCCGAGTCCGGTTTCGCGGAAGATCCAGGCGCCGTAGAGGATGCCAAACAGTAGACTGGTGCGCTTCACCGCGATCATGTAGGCGGTCTCCACCTGCTGCAGAGCGAGGAAGTGGGTCACCAGCATCAGCGCCATTAGCCCGGCGGTGAGCAGCACCGGCCACAGCTGGCGGCGGATCCGGCAGAGGGTGGAGCGCGCCTTCAATCCCAGCAGCGGCAGCAGCGCCAGCCCCACCAGCACAAAATAGAAGGGGCCGAATAACCCTGGTTCCATGTACTGCATCGCTCCTTTGCCGGTTACCGCGGTGAAGCTGTAGATGAAGGCGACCACCAGCATCAGCAGCGAGCCAGGGTGGCGCAGGATCGCCCGTAGCGGCTCCAGCCAGCTGCGCCAGTTGTTGCCGTCGGCCTCGTCGAAGTTGAGCAGCCAGGCCCCCGCCACCACCAGCAGGATGCCCAGAAGACCCTGGCCGGAGACCCGCTCGCCAAGCAGCAGATAGCCCACTAGGATCACAAACACCGGCGTGAAGGCAAGGTAGGGCAGGGTCAGTGACAGCGGGTAGTCGCGGATCGCCTTCATGTAGAGCAGCATGGCAAGGATCTCCAGCGGCACCGCCGCCAGCACCCAGCCCCAGAAGGCCGGTGGTAGCGCGGGGAATGGCTGCAGCAGCAACAGCGGCGAGACCAGCAGTCCGGCCAGGGAGAGGCGAATGAAGGCCAGCTCGCGTGCCGAAAAACCGCCAAGCGCGCCTTGGTCAGGGCGTCCGCTGAGGCGAGGGCGAAGGCGCAGAGCAGGGTGAGGGGGAGCCACTCCATCGGGTTGATGCCTGTGTGCGATCAGTTCGAGCCGTGGACCAGCGCTGCCGCCTCGGCGATCAGCGCGGCGCCAGCCCCGGGCTGGTGGGCCTGCTCGCTGAGCAGACGTCGCCAGGCCCGCGCGCCGGGGCAGCCGTGGAATAGGCCGAGGATGTGGCGGGTGATGCGGTTGAGCGGGATGCCGCGTTGCAGCTGTTGCTCGACAAACGGCATGAACCGCTCCAACACTTGATGACGGCTCAGTTGTGGCTGGTTGTCGCCGTAGATGCGGCGGTCTGCTTCCGCCAGGATCCAAGGGTTGTGGTAGGCCTCGCGACCGATCATCACGCCGTCGAGCCCCTGCAGCAGCTGCTCGGCCAGCGTCAGAGTCTGGATGCCGCCGTTGATGGTAAAGCCCATCTCGGGGAAGTCTTGCTTCAATTGTTGCACTATCTCGTAGCGCAACGGCGGCACCTCGCGATTCTCTTTCGGACTCAGCCCCTGCAGCCAGGCCTTGCGGGCGTGGATGATGAAGTGGTCGCATCCCGCTCCGATCTGAGCTGCGACGAATCCCTGTAGCGCGGCGTAGCTGTCGTTGTCATCGATGCCGATGCGCGTCTTCACGGTGACCGGGATGGAGACCGCCTCCTTCATCGCCCGTACACAGTCGGCCACCAGCTCAGGATGGGCCATCAGGCAGGCGCCGATCATGCCGTTTTGTACCCGGTCTGAAGGGCAGCCGACATTGAGGTTGACCTCATCGTAGCCCGCCGTCTCGGCCAGCCGCGCCGCCTCGGCAAGCTCCGCCGGGTTGCTGCCGCCGAGCTGAATTGCCACCGGGTGCTCGCTGACATCAAACTCGAGGAACCGCTCTGCATCGCCGTGCAGCAGCGCGCCAGTGGTGATCATCTCGGTATAGAGCAGGGTGTGACGGCTGATCAGCCGGGCAAAGTAGCGGAACAGGCGGTCAGTGTAGTCCATCATCGGGGCGATGGAGAGGCGGCGGTTTGGCTGGAGTGAGTGCTGTGGCATTCCCGGATTCTACAAGAGCCAGCGGGAAGATGGTGTGGCTTTACCCCGTTGATATCCTGGTAAGTTAAGATTTTCGGCTGCTTAAAATGGAATAACATCCATGCTTATAAAATCCCCCATCGCAATTGGAGCGCAGGTCGTCACTGCAGTCAGGCAATGAAAATGCTTTTTCTATTGGTGTTGCTCAGCCGTAACGGAGCAGGTGATATCAACGCATCATTCGTAATACACAAAACTTTGCCCAATGTCAGCAGAAGGCGTTGCTGGTCAAGGGGATCTTTCTATCGGCACAGATCCCAGTCGTCGAGAGCCGCTGTATCAGCAGTGAGTTGCAGTTTTCAGAGTTTGGGCACGCCACATCATCTGGTATGCCCCGTCACTTCTATCTGGTCCGTTTCAACAGCGAGGCCGTCACCATTCGCCCGATCGCCGATTGGCAGAGCTGCATGGCGATGCAGCAGCGTGACACCGGGCCGGGGCGGCTCTACTGCAGCAGTTCTATCCAGTCGTTAGGGAG
>NZ_AFOC01000098.1:0-11994 GCF_000224455.1 endosymbiont of Riftia pachyptila (vent Ph05) | reverse complement strand
AGAGCGCCAAACGCGCCCTTGAACTGATCCGCCAGGGGAAGCAGTTTGCGGTCATCCTGACCGATATGCGCATGCCGGAGATGGACGGCATCGAACTGCTGAAAAGGGTGCAACAATTAAGCCCGGAGACGGTACGTCTAATGCTGACCGGAAATATCGACCAGCAGACTGCGGTCGATGCGCTCAACCAGGGACGGGTGGTGCAGTTCCTCACCAAGCCCTGTCATTCCGACACGATTGCGGCGGCCTTCGATGAAGGGTTGAAGATCCACACCCAACAGCACAAACGCAAGACGCACCAACAGCAGCAGATTGCGGAGATTGAGAAGCTCAACAACAAACTTGCCTATCAGACCCATTTCGACCCGCTCACCGGGCTGGCGAATCGTCAGTCATTTCACCATTCACTCGATTCGGCGCTGCAGTCGGCTCGCCAGGAGCAACGCCAACACACCTTGGGATTCCTTGACCTGGACCACTTCCATCTAATCAACGACAACTGCGGCTTCGCCGCCGGCGACCAACTGCTGCGCCATATCGGGCAGATCCTCGCCGCCTACTTTCACAACGGCGATCAGGTGTCGCGTCTTTCTGGCAACAGCTTTGGATTTCTCCTTATCGACAGCCCATTCAGCGAGGCGGAAGCACGCGCCCATGAGCTGCACGACCTCTTCACCCGCCAGCCATTCCGTTGCGAGGGCAGACAGTTCAACATCGCACTCTGCATCGGCTTGATCCCGGTTAACCAGGCGAGCGAGTCTGCCTCCAGGCTACTGGCCATGGCAGAGACCGCCTGCCATGTCGCCAAAGATTCAGGACGCAACCGGATCCATGTCAGCAGCCCACAGGACAGCGAACTGACCAGTCGGCTCAACGATGCAGAGTGGGTCAGCCGGATCGAGCAGGCACTGCACGGGGAGCAGTTTCTGCTCTACCAGCAGACCATAGTGCCCAGCATGACGCGAACCGATCAGACATCCCATTTCGAGGTGTTGCTGAGGATGAAGGGAGAGGATAGCCAGATAATCCCGCCCGACAGTTTTCTCAACGTTGCCGAGAGCTTCAACCTCTCACCGCAGATCGACCGCTGGGTGATAGAACACTGCTTCCACTGGCTGGCAGCCCACCCAGATATCCTGCAACGGTTAGGCCACTGTGCGATCAACCTCTCCGGGCTCTCGATCGGCGACAATGGACTGTTCGACTTCATTCAGGCCTGCGCCCGGGAGAGCGCGATTCCAGCGGAGAAGATCTGCTTCGAAGTCACAGAAACCGCCGCCATCGCACAATTCCAACTAGCCAGCGAATGGATCGAGGCGCTGCGGGAGATCGGTTTTCGCTTCTCACTCGACGACTTCGGCACTGGCCTCTCCTCTTTCGCCTATCTGAAGAACCTTCCGGTGGATTTTCTCAAGATCGACGGCAGCTTCGTGCGCAACCTGCATCAAGATCTGGTCGACCGGGCGATGGTCCAATCAATCAACGAGATTGGCCACACCATGGGCAAACAGACCATCGCAGAACGGGTGGAGAATGAGGCGATCGCACAAATCCTGAGAGGGATTGGTGTGGACTATCTGCAGGGCTACCTCTTTGCCAAACCTGCGCCCATCGAGCAACTCGCCTGAAGCAGATCAGGGATCGGCCTCATCCAGCAGTGTTGCCCAGCTCTCCAGCCGCTCCTCCTTGCCCACCGCCGCAAGGTACTCCAGGTCGATAGCATTCGCTAACGACTTCACCTGACTGGCCTGATTGACCAGCCCGCTGGCCACATGCACCAGGCTCAACACACCGAACACTACCTCCCGCTGCTGCCCCGGGTGATTGTGGAAAGCCACCGCCTCCACCACCGATTCTGGCAGACCCCACAGACCGAACAGATAGGCACCCACGGCCCCATGACTGGTGCCAAATGCTGCCTGCTCAATAGCATCGGCCTGATCCGGTTCGGCGGCGACAGCATCAAGCATCTGCTGATACTCAGCCGGGAGATTCACTGCCAGGATCAGCTTGCCAATATCATGCAGCAGCCCGGCCAGCAGGCAATCCTGCGCCATCTGCTTAGCGACGCCTTCCGCCTCAGCCATCTGCCGCGCCAACCCTCCAACCCGTGAGCAGTGCCGCCAAAGCGCCTCGATGGAAAAACCCTTTACCGGGAAGCGAATATCATCGTATTGGCTGAAGATGCCGATCGAGAGCACCAGCGACTTGAGGATATCGAGCCCCAGCAGCGAAGCCGCGTCATGGGGGCTGGAGACATGCCGCCCCAGGCCAAAAAAGGCGGAGTTCACCAGCTGCAGGGTCTTGGCGGTCATCGCCGGGTCTTGTTCGATCAGATCTCCCACCTGACGCACAGAGACATTCGGATCAGCTAACAGCTGCATCATCTCCATATAGAGCGCCGGCATGCTCGGCAGCGACTGCATGCCAGAGATCAGCGACTTGATCTTTTCACTGCCCAGCAACTCACGCAGGAGAAAGCCCGGGCCAATACCCGCTTCAAGACATCGACCTCACAGGGTTTGTTGAGATACTGATGCGCCGGCCCCACCGAACGCATGATGGTCTCCTGATCAGAGTGACCGGAAAGCACGATCCGCACCGTATCCGGATGTTTTTCCGCCAGCCGGTTGAGCAGCTCACCACCGTCCATGCCCGGCATCCGCATATCGGTGACCACCGCATCAAAATGGGTCTGATCGATCAGCTCCAGGGCATCCCTGGCACCGTCACAGAAAGCCATCTGCCACTCTGCTCGCTGCGTGCGCAGGCTACGTCTAAGCCCGGCCAAGACATTGGGTTCGTCATCCACAAACAGGATATGTTTTTTCATCCCCACCTCAATCAAGAGCTAACTGGCATCTGAACTCAGCGGCAGACGCACGATAAAAGTTGTGCCCTCGCCAGCACGCGTTTCAAAGTTCAACTCACCAGCATGGTTATCGACGATAATGCGGTGACTCAGCGAAAGCCCTTGGCCGGTGCCGTGGCCCACCTCCTTGGTGGTAAAAAAGGGCTCGAAGACATGCGCCTGGGCCGCTTCGGGGATACCGGTGCCAGAATCACTGATGCGCACCACCGCCCAGTCACCTTCCGCCCGCGAGGTGATCCGGATCACCCCCTTTTCGGTACTCGATTCACCCAGCTTCTCGGTGATCGCATGGGCCGCGTTGACGATGATATTCAGGATCACCTCGTTGAAGGGGCCGGGGAAACAGAGCACTTCGGGCATCCCGGGGTCGAGGTCCATCTCCAGTTCAGCATGATATTTCCACACGTTGCGGGTAACGATGGCGGTGCTTTCGATCGCCTTGTTGATATCGGTGAGACTCTTCTCCTCCGCCCCCGGATGGGAGAACTCCTTCATCGCCCGCACGATCTTGGCAACCCGATCGATGCCCTCCAGGGACTGCGAAATCGCGGCGGGGATCTCCTCATGAAGATAGTCGAGATCAACCTCTTCAATACGTTCTTCAAGCTGCGCCACGCTGACTGGCTCAACCTTGCCTTTGCCCGCTTCATCCAACAACTTACGGCTATCGCTGATGACTTCAGCCAGATCGTTAAAGGAGTCCTGCAGAAAACGCACATTATCCCCCACATACTGGATCGGGGTGTTGATCTCATGGGCGATACCCGCCGCCAGCTGACCGATCGACTGCAGCTTCTGTACCTGCTGCACCTCACTGTCGAGCTGCTTCTGCTCGGTCACATCATCGGCGATCAACAGATAACCGGCCTGCGCACCGGCGGCATCGATAAACGGGGTTGCTGAAACCGAAAGCAGGCGATTGCCCCCCCGGGGGGTTTGGTAACGCACGTCAAAGCGCCGGGTCTGCTTGTGGTCACTCTGGCAGATGAGGATATTGCGCGTCACCTCCGCCCAGTCCCAGGGGATACGGCTCTTGACGATCGGCAGCCCCACGGACTCCTGTGCAGAGAGACCAAAAGCCGCCTCTGCAGCCTGATTCCAGTGGGTGATCTGATCATGGTTATCGACCCCGATCAGGATCGAATTGATGGAGGCCAGCAGGCGACTATTCTGCTCATGAGCCTGGACCAGCTGCTGCTGGGTTCTGATCCGTTCGATGATACCTGCCAAGGTATCGGCCACGCCGTTGAGAAACTCCTCCTCCTCTTTGCTGCGGCGATGACCATGATCCAGATAGAGCACGATTACGCCCAGCAGGCGCTGCTTCGACATGATCGGCACATTGTAGTGACCGTGGGGCTGCATTCCATCAAAACCGATCGTATGGCGCTCATCAACACAGCTGGCAAACAGCAGCTTGCGCTGTTCAGCCGCCATCCCGCAGAGACAATGACCATACTCCACCTCCTGACAGAGCGACTGGATCTTTGGATTGAGTTGGTCCTGTGCCACAAGTCGCAGCTGGCGGGCCGACTCGTCAGCCAGAAAGATCCCGCCACGATGCTGGATCTCTGCAAACGGAGCCGAAAGGATAATCTGCAGCGCCTGCTCCAGCATCGGCTCCAACGGCAGCGCTTTCTGCGACAAGCGCAACAGGGCGTTCAGCACATGGTGGGTGCGGCTGCGCTGGTGCAGGGCTCGATAGGTATGGGAGCGAAGGATTGCATAGTTCACGATCCGGCTGAAGATCTGGCTGGTCATCACCCCCATGTAGAGGCAGTCATCCGCTCCGCCCCGCACCCATTCAAGCGCCAGAGAATCATCTGCATATTTACTCATGGCGATGATCGGCGCATAGGAGAAGGCACCACGCAACTCAGTTATGGCCTGCGGAGAGGGTAGATCGGCGACGCCAATATCGAGCATGATGATGTCGAAATGGACATCACGGATCCGTTTCAGTGCATCCGAGACCGACTCCACGCTCTCACAGACAACCGAGAGATCCGTTTGCATCTGTTGCAACAAGACGGTCACTTCAGCAACGCTATCAGGATCATCATCGACCACCAGCACACGTAGACGTGCGGCATCAACATCCCGTTTATCTGCACTCTCTGCCATGTTTCTCTCTACACTGTAGTCCCGCGGGTAGATACCAATTAGCCCGGCTCGTGAGCTGTCACCCGATCAAAGCATCACTCACCTATCAACTATCGACCTCTATCGACTTCCCTTTAAATCCGCCCAGCTTTGCAGGTACCCTGCCTGCCCATTCCACATTGTGTGGCCGATCACCCTTGCACGACCGCCGCTGGCCGCGCATCCCCATTTCTGATATTAGGGGTAGAACAAACCAGCCCACAGGGAAGTCAAAACGGCGCAAGCAAAGCCCACCTCAGGAGACCGGGCCAACGATGAAACGATCTCCGAAAAACCGGAGGAGCGATTGCAGATGGAGAACAACGCACCACCAGCCCGGCTGCCGCCCAGCCTTCGCAGCTTGTTACTGTTGCTACTGAGCCTGGTGGCACTGCCTGCTGCAGCAACCCTGCTCCCGCCCGGCAGCACCAGCGGACAACCCAACAACCACCGCGCCGACCAGTTCCCCAGCGCTGCAGACCCATCCCAGCAACTGGCCGACAGCAACTGGCCCCAGCTCACGCGCATCATCCTACAGGGGCTCGATTCGATTACACCGGAAGAGACCCACGCCCTCTACCGTCGCGCCATTGATCTGCAACATGCCCAGTGGTGGCCCGAACAGCAGTTTTTCCTGCGCGCCGTTGCGTTGCTTGGCATCCTGTTTACGTTGACAACCCTGCTCGCCAATCGCCGCCTGCAACACCGCCTGGCCACCCAGACCAATACGCTCAACCAGCAACTTTCAGAGCGAAACCAGCTCGAGCATAAACTCCGTCAGCTCAACACCACAGACATCCTCACCGGCATCCTGAACCGTCACTGCACCCTGGAGATCCTGCGCAAGGAGCTTGGCCGCCACCACCGATATCGCTCCCCGCTCTGCGTTGCCCTGTTTGATATCGATCACCTCAACCGGGTCAACGGCAGTTTTGGACACACCGCCGGCGATAGCGTCCTGAAACAGCTGGCGGGCATATTCACCAGAGAGTTGCGGGAGCTGGACACCTTTGGCCAGATCGGTGGCGAAGAGTTTCTCGCCATCCTGCCGCAGACAAAAATACCTCAGGCAGAACGAGCGGCAGAGCGCATCCGTCGCGCCGTGGAACAGATGCAGATGCGGATCGACACCGGCCAGCGGCTGCGATTGACCGTCAGCGTCGGAATCGCCAGCGCCGATCCAGCTATCCGTCAGATTGAAGAACTGCTACAGCAGAGCGCACTCGCCATGGCTGCCGCCAAGCAACGCGGACGCAACCAAGTCGCCATCTTCGAGCCCGTCCTGGCAAACTGAGGTCAAAAAAACCCACTCGAAAATCGGGCTTGAAGTTCCCAATCTTTGGCCTAGAGTTCCCAATTAGGCGATTTTCAATCCCAACTGGGGCCAAAGATGGCTGAGATGACTCAAGGGACGCTTCACCCCGGTGAAGCCCGTCACTACCGCATCCTGATCAAGTCGGTCGGTTCGGCACCACCAGCCACCGCCGCCGCACTCGCCAAGGGCCTCGGTCTACCCACCGCCGCCGTCATCTCGCGCCTCTACCGTGCTCCCGCCATACTGGTCGACCAGATCGATAAGCCGACTGCCCAGCAGATGCTCGCACTGCTCAGCGAGATCGGCTACGACGCCGAGCTGCAGCCCACCAGCAGCGCCGCACCAGACCTCGCCCCGCTCTACGATGTCGCGATCTACATCACAGAGGCCCGGCAACTTCCCCATGCGGTAACCACCCTGGCCAACTTCGGTGGCCTCTCTGAGGCAGATGCCAGCAACATGATCATGTCACCACCTGGGGTGGTGCTCGGTTCCGTCAGTGAAGCCACGGTACGCGCCTTTGCCGAACAGATGGGGGATGGCGTTGCAATCGTCTCATCCCAACCTAAGACAGCCCACTACCACCTGTTCCTGGCCGATGGCCCATCACTGGTGCGCACACGCATCATCGAAGCGATCACAGAGGCGGGCATCCCGACCATAGACGACAGCGGGCTGATCGCCACCGATCTCGACCACACCACCGCCCAGACGCTCTGGCAGCGTTATCAGGCCAGCGGCCTGCTGCGCATCGTCAACCGTGACTTCCTGCGTTTCGACCTGGTACTGCAGGAGTCGCAGGGCAGTGATGATCCCACTCCGCAACAGCTCGCAGCCCTCGAGCAGCTGGCCGGTGTCCCGGAGAATTGGCCGAAGCGGTGTTTCGCTCACCGCCGATCACCCTGCTGGAGGCGATCCCCCATGCCGAGATCGCGAACGCATGGCCGCATTCGACGCGGTGGGACTGTCGCTGCACGCTGAACTGATCACCTTCCAGAACCTCGGGCTGCAGGTACTCTCCCTCTCCGACCAGGCTGTACTACAACGAACTCTGGAAGGGTTTGGCCTCCACCAGCCGGGCAGCAACCTGCCCCGGCCACCGTTTCAGATCCCCGGCGTGATGCCGGAGCTACAGGCTCGCATCCTGCGCGCAGCACTGGAAGACGCTGGCGCGCAGATCGCCTTCGCTGAGGCTGCCTGATGAACACCCCCAGCGCCCATCAACTGCACCTGTCGATAGCCGAGGCTGGCAAGCTGCTGGCACTAAAGGGCAACCACACCGAGGCCCTACAGCACTATCGCGAGGCGCTGCGCCTGGCGGTATCCGCCAAGGCACCGGAGGTCTTCTTCCGCCACTACACCCAGTGTGTATTGGAGAGCCTGGAGCTGACCGATGCCTATGACGAGATCATCCGCTTCTGCCAGGATGCAGATGCCCACTATGCCAAACTTGGCCTGCACAGCAGTCTGCACCGCCGCGACCACGGCGCGGTGCTGGAGCGGCTCGGCCTGGTCTATCTAAAAAGCGGCAATCCGCAGGCCGGGCGCGAGGCGCTACAAAAGGCCTGCGAGCACGCCGGCGCCGGCGTGCTGCCACTCAGCGAAGAGTTGCTCGGCTGGCTCAGGCGCGGTTTCAGCATCGACAAGGCGCGCCTCCTGCGCAGCCAGCAGCGCCACCACTATTTCGTGGTGCGTCCTGATCAGGTCGATGGCAGACGTGCAACCCCTCTCTCATCCACCCCACAGAGTGCAGTCCCTGACCCCGCAAAGGCCCTGACCGGGTGACCCATCGCCCGTTTTGCAAAGGAGAAGACCATGGCTGACTACGATGGATTGACACCCGGGCAGGTATTGGCCGATGCCAGTGTCGCCGAGTTTATCAAGAGCCTCGGGCTCGGTATCGCCGAGGCACAGAAGGCACTAGACGAAAACTCGGTCGATCAGATCGCCGAGTTCATCGAGCCACGCGAAGGGCTGGGCGGTAAAACCCTACTCGACCTAGGACTCTCACCAGCCTTCTACCACTACCAACACGCAGACATCACCTGTTCGCTGCAATTGAGCCTGCGGGTCGAAAAAAACCTGAGCCTGGGTCTGAATCTGAGCGGATCGCTCAACGACACCACGACGAGTTCTGGCAGCAGCAGCGAAAGCGAGAGCAGCAGTGAAAGCGGCTCCAGCAGCCGCACCGAAACACGCCAGGCCAATGTAGAGATCACCTCGGCCTCCAGCGGCGTACTCACCGTCGGTGGGCAGAACTTCCCACTGACCGGAACCTCACCCCGGGAACGCGTCCGCAACCTGCAGAATGCCCTCACCAGCAGCGACAGCGCCGGGATCGCCGGGTGCTCTATCAGCTTGAGCCATCCCCCCTGACCATCACCACTGATGCTGCGGCAGATAAGGTGCAGGTCACCGCGAATACCGTAGCCTTCCTCTCCGGTGGCTTCGACAGCGGCATCCTGCGGATCGGCACCGATGCTGACACCGTCTACACCCTCGACGACTCGCCTGCAACCAGCGCCACTAGCACCGCTCAGGGTTCACTGGCCAGCTACGCGGCGCATGTAAAGACCCAGATCGAGGCGCAAGGATACGACACGGACTGTACGCACCAGACGCAGTGCTCTTCCGCACCTTCTTCGAGACCGGACAGCATGACGTACCCGACGCCCAACTGCTCGGCCTGATGCGCATGGCGCTCGCCATGAAACAGATGAACTTCCAGATCACCATCGAAGGCTTTGCAGACCGCCAACGCTACGCCAACCGCGCCCGCTCGGACACGCTGAACCGCCAACTCGGTGATAATCGTGCTCGGGAGGTGCGGGATATTCTGCTGGCCAATGGTGCACCGCCAGCTCTGATCACCCTCACCCCCTCCCGCGGCGATACTGCCGCCGCCGAGGCGGGCGACACAGTCGGGCAGAACAACCAGGCGTTCCGCAAGGTCGAGATCAAGACCCCCGGCCGCACTCACCACTGGCTGTTCGTCTATGCTCGCAGTGGCGGCCCCAACCTCAACACCGTCGAGCCCAACAAGGTTGGCGACAATAGTGCTGATAACGGCTTCATCTACCTTTACAAGCCGAGCCCGCTCGCCCTCACCGGCAACAAAGTGACCATCGATGGCACCGACTTCCCGCTGCGCGACAGTGCCGTCAGCGGGCATGCCACCGGCAGCCCGGAAGCCTACGCCAAGAATCTGGCCGACGACATCAACGCCAGCGCCAGCGCCGGCCTGAAGGGCTCGGCGGCCGGCAACGTGGTGACGGTCAGTAAGGATGGAGACAAGTTCCGCCTGACCCTGGTGACCGCCACGACGCGGCAGATCAGCCTGACGGGAAGCAGCGGGGTGACGGTGACCGAGCAGTTCTCCCGCTCCCGCAGCTCCAACCTGACCCGGCAGCACAGTGGCAATCGCACCGTTGCAGTGGGAGCCTCGCTCGACGTGCGTTACTCACGGCAGTTCGAGATGAACGTCACCGGCAACTCCTCTATCTCCGCCCGGCTGGTCTCGATCCCGGCGCCGCCGCAGTTTCTAGAGACGATCCAGGACTTCCTGAAACAGCAGGATTAAGGGGGCGATCATGGCAGAGACTCCTCCGGTCACCCGCGCGCTGGCCAGCGCACCACTGCCCCAGATCATCGAAAAACTGGGGCTGGCCATCGCCCAGGCACAGTACGCCCTCGACACCAACTCGGTGGAAGTCGCCAAGCTCATGTCCAAGACCGAGGTGGAGATCGGCGACAATAGCTACAATTTGCTCAGTCTTGGCTTTCAGCCCAGCTTCTACGCCTTCACCGAGGCGACAGTGGAGGCGAAGCTGAGTTTCACCATGACCGAAACCACCGAGACTTCAGTGAAGGTCGGTGTGACAGCCGGAGTAAGCTACGGGGTCTTCATGGCTGCCGCCTCCATCGACGTCGCCTATGCGCGCAAGTTCTCCGTTTCCACCGAGGGCGCCAGCTCGATCGCCGCTCGGCTGGTCTCACTGCCGCCCCCCGACATCTTCAACCAGCTTCTCAAACGCCAGTATGAGCAACCAATCACCTGAGATCCGCATGGCTCCATAGAGAAAGGAGAATTGACATGGCATCGATAGGACAGGAACTGCTAAACGTCCCGATGGGCGACATGATCCGTCAGATGGCCTTCGCCATCGCCGAGGGGCAGTACCAGCTCGACGAGAACTCCATCAACGTGGCGGAGATGATGGGCGGCCTAACCACCGTCTACGATGAGGAGGGCAATGTCTCCTTCGACGACAGCCGGGTCTTCTTTGGCTACGAATACATGACCATGAAAGAGGCCCGCGCCTTTGCCGCCGTCGATGATGCCCTGACCGGCACCATGGGTGCCGACGTGATCAAGCTGAACGAGATCCTCGACAAGATCGACAAGGATGTGGAGGGCAACCCGGTCACCGATGATAGCGAGATCCGCGTCCCCACCCGCCTGTCGATGCTCGAGCTGGGCTTCGCACCGGTCTTCTACCAGTTCGTCGACACCATCATCGAGGTAAAGATCGCGATCAAGATCACCCGCACCCGCGAATACAGCCGGACCCGCAGCAACATGCAGACTGAACGCACCGGCTCCCACCGCCGCAAGCGCAGCTTCTGGGGCACCAGTCGCTCCTCATCAAACCGCACCCAGGTCTCCACCTCCCAGGTCGATGCCACCTACGCCTCGAAATACTCCTACACCGCCGAGGGGGCCAGCCTACTGCGCACCAAGCTCAGCCCGGTGCCGCCTCCACCAATGCTGGAGGAGCGCATCCGCGGCCTGATGGATAACGAAGAGGCACGCCGCCAGGCCAGCCTGGAGAAGAAACGCACGGAACTGGGGCTCGACACACCCAGCTGATCGACAACTGAATCTGCTGGACCTCACAAACAACGGAGAGTGATAGATGAGCGTCGGAACAGACCTTTTGAATGCACCCTTCCCGGAGATGGTCAAGACCCTCGGCGTCGGCATCGCCGAGGCACAGTATGAGCTTGATTTGGTATCGATGAAGATCGCGCGAATGATGGCTGGGTATCAGCCAGACGAGGAGCCCGAGGATGGCAGTGCGCCTGCCCCCTCGGCCAGCGGGCCAGAGCGCACGCTGCTGGTTCCACTCGGCGACGGCAACCAGTACAGCCTGCTGGAGCTTGGCTTCACCCCCAACTTCTACCAGTTTGTCGACACCATGATCGAGCTGAAGATGTCAATCTCCATGTCACGAGAGACCAACATCTCCCGCTCGTCCACCACGGTGAACGCCAGTGTAAAAGGTAAGGTGGGGTTCTTCTCCGCCTCGGCGAAGATGCGCGTCTCCACCGTCAGCGCAAGCTATGCATCGAAATACCAGTATTCGGCCGAAGGCAGCTCGCTGATGCGCACCAAACTGGTGCCGGTGCCGGCGCCAGCGCTCCTCGAGGAGCGCATCCGCGCCATGATCGCAGCCAGTTCACCCGCCCCTGGAGGCTGACCGATGCCCGGACGCACCTGGCGGGATCTGCAGCACAATCCCGCGCCCGGCCCCAGCGACCAGTCGATCCCGGTCGGCGACAGAGCAAGTGGCACAGCACGAGCCGTGCAACAGTCACCGCGGCTGGCCGCCCTGCTGCAACAACGCAAAGCCCTGGAGAGCCGCTTGCACACCCTCACCTCCGG
>NZ_AFOC01000099.1:0-11994 GCF_000224455.1 endosymbiont of Riftia pachyptila (vent Ph05) | reverse complement strand
CGCGTGGTGAGCCGCGTGCCGTCCGGCGCGAAACTCCCGCCGGCGCTTCTCGATGGCGTTCTCGATGAGCTGTTCCTCCGCGGCGAACAGTGGTTGTTCCCACATCTCCGGGCTGGCGATAACCAGCGCCACTTCAGGGGGGAAGAGTTGCTCGGCTAAAAATTCAGATGGCATCGGGGTCTCAAGGCTAAATGCTGCAGGGTGTCAGCCGCGCAGTATAGCGGATGGTGTGATGACGCTTGCGAACTCAGGCGAGCGGGATAATACTTCTCGGGTCGGGCGTGTCATGATCAGGGAGACGTTGCATGAATCTGAGTCTTGCCCACTACTCTCACATTACCGAGATCGTCGGCGATATCGTTAAGGTCGCAGTGCCCGAACTGGTGGCCGGCCAGGGGCAGGATATCTGCTATGGTGATTTGGCGCTGGTGACGGGGCGTGAGGGCGACAGCTCTCTGGCCCAGATCATCAACATGCAGGGTGAGCAGGTCAGCCTGCAGTTGTTCAACGGCACCAAAGGGGTGGGTACCGACTCCAGCGTGCGTTTCCTCGGCCACCCGATGCAGGCGACCTACTCCAGCAACATCCTCGGCCGGGTCTTCCGCGGTACCGGCGAGCCCATCGATGCCGGTCCTGACCTCTCCCATGACCCACAAGTCGCCATCGGCGGACCTTCGGTAAACCCGATGCGGCGGGTGCTGGCGTCGAAGATGATCCGCACCGACGTACCGATGATCGACGTCTTCAACTGCCTGGTAGAGAGCCAGAAGATTCCGATCTTCTCGGTCTCCGGCGAACCCTTCAACCGCTTCCTGGCACGGGTCGGGATCCAGGCCGACGCTGATGTGGTGGTGTTCGGCGGCATGGGGCTGATTTTTGATGACTACCACTTCTTCCGCACCGCCTTCGAGGATGCCGGGGTCTTTGCCCGCACCGTGATGTACGTCAATCAGGCCTCCGACCCCATCGTTGAGCGGCTGCTGATTCCCGATATGGCGCTGGCGGTGGCGGAGCGGTTCGCGGTGGAGGAGGGCCGGCGGGTGCTGGTGCTGCTCACCGACATGACCGCCTTTGCCGATGCGCTGAAAGAGGTTGGCATCGCGATGGACCAAGTGCCCTCCAATCGCGGCTACATGGGTGACCTTTACTCGCAGCTGGCGCGCCGCTACGAGAAGGCCTGCGACTACGCTCAGGGTGGCTCGGTGACTATCCTCAGCGTCACCACTATGCCCGGCAACGATGTGACCCACCCAGTGCCCGACAATACCGGCTACATCACCGAGGGTCAGTTCTACCTGCACAACGGGGAGCTCGACCCCTTTGGTTCTCTGTCGCGCCTGAAGCAGCACGTGATCGGCAAACAGACCCGCGAGGATCATGGCCAGATCATGAACACCATGATCCGTTTCTACTCCGGCGCCAAGGATGCGGAACAGAAACAGGCGATGGCCTTCGAGCTCTCCGAGTTCGACCTCAAGCTGCTCAAGTTCGGCGGCCTGTTCCGCAAACGCTTTATGGATATCAATGTCTCGATGCCCCTGGAACAGGCCCTGGATAGCTGCTGGCAGACTCTGGCCGAATGTTTTGACGCCGATGAGCTGCTGATGAAACAGGAGCTCATCGATCGCTACTTCCCACAGTCGACGACTGCAGAGACGGCGGCATAGATGGCGCGGCTCGCCCTCAATAAGTCATCCCTGACGCGCCAGAATCAGCTGCTGAAGGGGTATCGCGAGTTTCTGCCCGCACTGGATATGAAACGCCGCCAGCTGCTGGCGGAACAGGCGAGGGCGCGGGCCGAGCTGGCGCAGGAGCAGACGCGACTGGCCGAGATCCATCCGTGGATTGCCGAACAGCTACCGATGTTGGCCAACCAGGGCATAGAGCTGGATGGTCTGGTGCAGGTCGAGCGGGTCGAGCTGGCGCAGGAGAATGTGATGGGGGTGCGTCTGCCGCTGCTGCAGGCGGTCGAGTTCCGGGTCAAACCCTACTCCTTCCTGAGCCGCCCGCACTGGGTCGAGCCACTGGTGGACAAGCTGAAACAGGCGCTAGAGTTGCGCATCCGCATGCAGCTGGCACAGCGTCGCTTGCAGCTGCTGGCCGATGCAGTGCGCACCATTACCCAGCGGGTCAACCTGTTTGATAAGGTTTTGATCCCCCGTACCCATCAACATATCCGCCAGATTCGCATCTATCTGGCGGATGAGGAACGGGCCGCGGTGGTGCGCGCCAAACTCGCCAAGAGAAAGAAACGATGACCATCCTGGCGCTGCAGAAGGTGACCCTGGCCGGGCTCGTCGAGGAGCGCGGCGTCATCCTGCAGGGATTGCAGCGACTCGGCTGTCTGCACCTGATCCCGCTCAAGCCGAAGCCGGAGGCGGAACCGGATCGACCCTCCGGCGCGCCGGTGGAGAGTGCCTACAAGGCGCTGCGCTGGATCTCAGACGTGGCGACAAAACGCCAGCAGGTGCGCGACGAGCGCAGTTTTGACTTCGATCGGGTGGTGGCCGAAGCACTGCACAACCGACAGCGGCTGCGTGATACCGAGGACAAAAAGAGCCGTCTGCAGCGCCGCATCGAGGCGCTCATGCCCTGGGGTGACTTTCAGCTGCTGCCCCAGGAATACTCCGGCGGCTATCGCTTCTGGTTCTACCAGATCCCGGTTGACCAGCAGCGACAGCTGCAGGCACTCGATCTGCCTTGGCAGATGGTGCACCGCGACAACCGCTTCAGCTACGTGGTGGTGATTGCCAAACAGGAGCCCGATGCCACGCTACTGCCGGTACCGCGCACCCACACCGGCGCGGTTCGTTGAGTGAGTTGCAGGCGGAGCTGATTCGCACCGAGATCGAACTGGAGGATCTGCTCTCAGATCACCACGCCCTGAGCCGCTGGATCTACCTGCTGAGCCGCAACCTGGCGCGGGTCGAAGACCAAAGTGCGCTGGTTGAGGCGGACCAGGGGGTGTGGCAACAGCAGGGCCTGTGTCTGATCCAGGGCTGGCTGGCGGAGCGCGATTTACCGAGATTGCAGGCATTCACCGATGCGCAGGGGCTGGCGCTGGTGGCGGAGGAGCCCAGCTTCGAAGAACGCCCTCCGACCCTGCTGGAGAACCCCGCGCTGCTGGATGGCGGGCAGGATCTAGTCAGCTTCTATCAGACTCCCAGCTACCACGCCTGGGATCCCTCGCGGATCGTCTTCTTCTCCTTTGCCCTGTTCTTCGCCATGATCATGGCGGATGCCGGCTATGCGCTGATTCTCAGCCTTTTTCTTGCCCGATACTGGAAACGCATGGGAGCGAGCGAGGGCGGGCGGCGTTTCCGCCTGCTCACCACGGTGGTGCTTGCCACCTCCTTTGTCTATGGGGTGCTGGTGGGCAGCTACTTCGGCATAGTTCCGCAGACGGCGAGCTTGGCGGGCTCCCTGAAGCTGCTGGATCTGAACGACTTCGACAGCATGATGCGACTTTCCATCGGCATCGGCTCTGCACATCTGATACTGGCTAATCTGGTGGTGGCGATGCACCTGCGGCCTTTCCCCCATAATGCCCGCCCGATCGGCTGGAGCCTGGCGGTGGCGGGTGGTTTCACTCTCTATCTCAGTGGTGTGGAGAGTGGTGCCAGCCTGACCCGTCTGGGCCTGTTGCTGCTGGTGACGGGTCTGCTGCTGGTGTTGCTGTTCAGCAGTCGGCGTCCGGTGAAGGATCTGAAATCGGCCCTACTACGCTTGCTTGATGGCCTTGGCGGGCTGACCCAGGTGACCAAAATGTTCGGCGACATTCTGAGCTATCTGCGCCTGTTTGCCCTGGGTCTGGCCAGCTCCTCTCTGGCGCTCACCTTCAATGACCTGGCGTTGCAGGTGAAACAGGCCCTGCCCGGTGCCGGGTTGCTGGTGGCGATTCTGATCCTGCTGCTTGGCCACAGCATCAATCTGGGGCTGGGCATTATCAGCGGCTTTGTGCACGGGCTGCGGCTCAACTTCATCGAATTTTTCAACTGGGGCCTGTCCGATGAGGGCTATCCTTTTCGGGCCTTCGCCAAAAAGGAGACCGAACTATGAATGAGTTTGTAATGGCGCTCGGCTGGGCCGGCATCTACGGGCCGATGGCCTTGGGGGCGATCGGTAGCGTCATCGGCTGCTCCTTGGCGGGGCAGGCGGCGATAGGTGCGATGATGGAGACCGAGAGCGGACACGGTCGCTACGTGGGCATCTCGGCGATGCCCTCCTCCCAGGTGATCTACGGCATCGTGGTGATGTTCACCCTGAATCGGGAGGTCACCGCGCAGGCCGCTGCCGGCATGTTTGGCATCGGCATCTTCTGCGGCCTGGCGCTGATGTTCAGCGCCATCTACCAGGGTCGCAGCTGCGCCTCTGCGATCAATGCCGCCAAGGCGAAGCCAGAGATTTTCGGTCTGTCGCTGGCGCCGGCCGCCATCGTCGAAGGCTTTGCGGTGTTCGCCTTTGTCTTCGCGCTGGTGCTCAGCGCCGATCTGCCGGTGGCGGGCTAGGAGGGTCAGGTGGCAAAACAGGATCAGGCACTACAGGTCTCCTCCGGGGTGGAGGCGCTGATCGAGCGGCTGCATGATGAGGGTGTCGCGGCGGGGCAGGAGCGGGCGAAAAAGATTGTCGCCGATGCGGAACACCAGGCCGCCTGGATCATTGAGCAGGCAGAGCTGGAATCAGAACAGCTGCGCAGAGAGGCGCGGGAGTCGGCAGAAAAGACCCGCAAGGCGCTACAGGAGTCGCTGGCGGTGGCGGTGCGCGACGCCATCCTGTCGCTGAAATCGACCCTCACGGCACGTTTTGCCAAGGATGTGCAGCGCGCCGTGGGCGAAGAGATGAGCCGCCAGGAGATGCTGCAGCGGTTGATCCTGGAGGTGGCCGGGCGTACCCGGGAGCAGCTGGCCGAGGATGAACCGCTCGAGCTGCTGCTACCGCGGGACGTGGTGGGGCTGGAGCAGTTGCGCAAAGATCCAGAGGCGTTGCGTGCCAGTCCGTTGACCGAGCTGAGTGGCCTGATTACCAAGGAGATGCTGCGTGATGGGGTCAGTTTTGGTGAGGCGGACGACCAGCATGCCGGTATCCGTCTGTCGATCCGGGACGGTGCGATCCAGCTCGATCTGAGTGATGTGGCGGTGACCCGGCTGCTATTGGCCCACCTGCAGCCGCGCTTCCGTGCCCTGGTGGAGGGGATTGTCGGTTAGGAGCCTCTGAATGAATCTGGGCGAACAGAATTGTGAGGCCAATTTTTCCGCTGCAAGGCGGAAATCGCAGGTAATAGTATGCCTATTGCCAAGATTGACGACGCAGCAGCGGGAGATGTATTCAGCGCATCCCTTCGGGGCTTGCGTGAAAAACGGCGCCAGGCCGTTTTTGGGACCGCAAGGCGGTCGCCCATGATTCGTTCAGAGGCTCCTTAATATGTCTGGCGACCTCTATATCACCCTGCTCACCAGTCTGCCCTATCACGGCGAGCTGTTCGGCGAGCAGCAGACACCGATCTCACGGATCCAGCTGGAGAGCCGGCTGCGTCTGCTGGAGCCGGAGGACGCCGTCACCCTCGACGCCATCGAGCAGCTGATCCGCTGGGCCAATCACTCGCTGGATGAGGATGATGCCGCGGTGGCGGCGCAGACACAGCGGCTGCTTGAGGGGGAGATCTGCAGTTGGTTGCAGCAGCTGATCGCCTACCGCATGGAGATACGTACCCTGATGGCGGCACTGCGCCGACGCCGCCGGGGCGAAGGCCCGCCCGAGCGCCCCAGCGGTTGGGGGGTCGGCCGCTGGCAACGGCGCATCCACGCCAATTGGAGTGAACCCGGGTTTCGCCTCGAAGGGGTCTTCCCATGGGTGCTGGAGGCCAACCGGCTGATGCAGGAGGAAGATCACCTGGGGCTCGAACGGTTGCTGCTGGGGGTGACCTGGCGTGCGCTGGAGCGCTTTGGCGAGGGACACTACTTCGATTTCGAGGCGGTGGTGGTTTATGTGCTGCGTTGGGGCATTATCGATCGCTGGAGCTGCTACCACGGTAAGGCAGCAGTGGCGCGTTTTGAAAGCCTGGTGGAGCAGGCGCTGGCAGGCCAGCGGCTGGAGTTTGTAGGAGATGGATGAGTCATGAATAACGGGATAAGCGCATGAGTGAGAGGGCCGAACTGGCGCGCATCGTCGCCGTCCAGGAGGACATAGTCACCATCGAGAGCCCGCTTGAGGGCGGTCCGCCGCTGGTGAAGAACGAGGTGATCTACATCCTGCCCCAGCGACTTGCCGATGGGCGTCAGGAGCGCCTCAAGGCGGAGGTGCTGCGGGTCAAGGGGCGACAGGCGGTGGCGCAGGTGTTCGAGAGTACCCGCGCCATTGGCATCGGTGATCCGGTGGAGCAGAGCGGGCAGATGCTCTCGGTGACCCTGGGGCCGGGCCTGCTGGGGCAGGTCTACGATGGTCTGCAGAACCCGCTGGAGGGGCTGGCGATCGGCTTTGGCAACTTCCTGCCCCGCGGGGTCGATCTGCCGGCCCTCGATCCCACTGCCAAGTGGTCCTTCGTGCCGCAGGTGGAGACTGGCGCGCGGCTGCGTCCCGGCGATACCCTGGGCACGGTGCAGGAGGGGCGTTTCACCCATAAGATCATGGTGCCGTTCGGGGAGCGGGATGAGGTGACGGTGACCTGGATTCAGCAGGGTACCTTCACCGTCGATGTGCCGGTGGCGCGCATCAAAGACGCACGCGGCCATGAGCGCTCCCTGACCCTGGCTCAGGAGTGGCCGGTGCGCAAGGCGCTGCCCGAGCAATTGCTACGCCGTCGCACTAGTCAGCGGTTGTTCCCTGAAGAGCCGCTGATCACCGGGCAGCGCCTGATCGACACCTTTTTTCCCATAGCCCGCGGCGGCACCGGCTGCATCCCCGGTCCATTTGGCGCGGCAAGACCGTGCTGCAGAGCCTGATCTCGCGCTTCTCGGCGGTGGATGTGGTGATCGTGGTGGCCTGTGGCGAGCGTGCCGGCGAGGTGGTAGAGACCATCACCGAGTTCCCTAAGATGAATGATCCGCGCAGCGGCGGCTCGCTGATGGACCGTACCATCATCATCTGCAACACCTCGTCGATGCCGGTGGCGGCGCGTGAGGCGTCGATCTACACCGGCATCACCCTTGGCGAGTACTACCGCCAGATGGGTTTTGATGTGCTGCTGATCGCTGACTCCACCTCCCGCTGGGCGCAGGCGATGCGCGAGACCTCGGGACGTATGGAGGAGATCCCCGGCGAGGAGGCCTTTCCCGCCTACCTCGACTCAGCGGTGCGCGGCATCTATGAGCGTGCCGGCCTGCTGCAGAGCAACGACGGCTCGGTAGGCAGCCTGACCATGATCGGCACCGTCTCCCCCGCCGGTGGTAACTTCGAGGAGCCGGTGACCCAGTCGACCCTGGGTACGGTGAAGTGTTTTCTCGGCCTCAGCGCGGAGCGCGCCTACAAGCGCTTCTATCCGGCGGTAGACCCGCTGCTCTCCTGGTCGCGCTACCACGATCAGCTGCGCCCCTGGTTTGAACGGCAGATCGCGCCGGGCTGGAGCGATCGGGTGAAACAGATGACCGAGCTGCTCGGCCGAGGCGAGTCAGTCTCGCAGATGATGCAGGTCACCGGCGAGGAGGGGATCACCCTGGAGGACTTTGTTGTCTATCAGAAGGCGCTGTTTGTCGACATGGTGTTTCTGCAACAGGATGCCTTCGACAAGGTTGATGCCACCGCCACTCTGGAGCGTCAGGCAGACTCCTTCAACCGTGTCTTTCGATTGGTGAACCAGCACTACAAGTTTGCCGACAAGGATGAGGCCCGGCNCTATTTCACCCAGCTGACCGGCCTCTATCGCAACCTCAACTACAGTGACCAGGAGACCCCCCAGTACCAGGATACCTGCAGCAGATCGAGATACTGGCCAGCGCCAGGCGCAGTACAGCGGAGTCAGACAAGAGGCCTGCAGCGCCCCACTGATCTGATAGAATTAGGACGCCGACAGACGGGTGAGCCTGCGGCCTCTGCTGGATCGATCAACCAAGGCAGGTCCCGATGGCTGTGCGTTATTTCTGGTTGTTGCTGCTAATCTCCCTCTCCCTTTCGGCCTGTAACCCTCTGACCCGTGAACTGGCGGATCGACCTGACCTCAGCCTCTACTTTATGGAGATCCTGGCGACGGCAGAGCAGGGGGAGCCGGTGGATTATCAGCATGAGGTTAAACCGCTGCTTGAGCGCCGCTGTGTGGTCTGCCACGGCTGTTACGATGCCCCCTGCCAGCTCAAGCTGAGCGCCTATGAGGGGATCACTCGCGGCGCCAGCAAACAGGAGGTGTATGACGGCACCCGGCTGATCTCCGCTAATGTTACCCGCCTCTTCATCGATGCCCAGACGCCACAGCAGTGGCGTGAGAAAGAGTTTCATGCGGTGATCAACGAAGGCCAGGGCAACAGCCTGGGCAATTNGGAGAACAGCCTGATCGCCGGCATGCTGGNGCTGAAGAGGCTGCATCCGATGCCTGCAGGACGCCGCTTGCCTGACAGCTTCGACCTAAAGCTTAATCGAGACCAGCAGTGCGCCAGCCGCCAGGAGTTCGCCGACTTCACTGCGGAGCATCCGCTCTGGGGCATGCCTTACGGAGTGCCGGGGCTGGCCGATGAGGAGTACGGGGTGTTGATGCGCTGGCTGGCGCAGGGGGCGCAAGGCGACGATCGAGTGGTGCTGAACCCGCAACAGCAAGTGCGGGTAAGTCGCTGGGAGGCGTTTCTCAATGGCCGTTCCCTGCAGCAGCAGCTGATGAGTCGCTATCTGTTCGAGCACCTGTTCATCGGCGATCTCTACTTTGATGAAATGCCGTCCGGTGTTTGGTTTCGTCTGGTGCGCTCCCGCACCCCCAGCGGCGCGCCGATTGCGATCATTCCCAGCCGGCGTCCCTTCGATGACCCCGGGGTGAAGCGTTTCTACTATCGATTGCAGCCAGTACGTACCAGCATCCTGGCGAAGACCCATCTGCCCTACGCCCTGAGCCCCGCACGCATGCAGCGTTGGCAGCAATTGTTTCTCGGGGATGGCTATCGAGTCGATGCATTGCCTGGTTATGGTAGCCGGTTTGCAGCCAACCCGTTCAAGACCTTCCAGGCGATTCCGGTGAAGAGCCGTTATCTATTTCTGCTGGACGATGCGCGCTATTTTATCTCCGGCTTTATCAAGGGGCCGGTGTGCCGCGGACAGGTGGCACTGAACGTGATCAATGATCACTTCTGGCTCTTCTTTCTCGACCCCGATAATCCGATCATCGACTACGATGCCGACCGGGTGCTGGCCGACATGGGGGAGCGGTTGCGGTTGCCCTCCGGCGAGAGCAGCGATGCCCTGCTGTTGGTCAACTGGCACGAATACTGGCAGCGGCATGAATCCTATCTGGCGGCAAAGCGGGACTATCTGCGGCAGCGTTTCGACGACTCTGAGGATATCAATCTCGACCTGGTGTGGGATGGTGAACGGCACAATCCCAATGCGGCATTGACGGTGTTTCGCCACTTCGATAGCGCAAGCGTGGTGGAGGGGCTAGTGGGTGAGCGGCCGCAGAGTGCTTGGCTGATCAGCTACAATTTGTTTGAGCGGATCCACTATCTGCTAGTGGCGGGGTTTGATGTCTATGGCAATCTCGGGCATCAGCTTAACACCCGTCTCTACATGGACTACCTGCGCATGGATGGCGAGTTCAACTTCCTGATGCTGCTGCCACGGCAGGAACGCGAGAAAAAATGGCGCCACTGGTATCGGGATGCCCACGACAAGGTATGGGAGTTCATTGACCAGCAGCAGCTGAGCTTCGACCAGGAGAGCGGCATCAACTATCTTAGTGACGACCCGATGCAGGAGCTATTGGCGATGTTACGCCGGCGCCTGGGTGGTGCCGACTCCTCAAAATATCGTCTGCAGCCGGAGAGCACAGACTATGTCGAACGCCAGTTGCAGCGGCTGACCCACCTGCAGGGGCTGCCGGTGATCCATCTGCCACAGATGGCACTGCTCAGCGTGGTCGGCGGCAATGCTGGCCTCCATCTCTATACTCTGCTGCGCAACAACGCCCACAGCAATATTGCCCATATCTTTCGTGAGCAACAACGGCGTCTGCCGCAGGAGGATACGCTTTCTGTGAGTAGGGGGGTGGTGGGTGCCTATCCCAACCTTCTGCTGCGGGTTGAAAGTTCCCGGTTGGCCGGTTTTGTGGATGAGATCGCCGCGATGCGTGACCAGGCCGACTATCGTGCCTTGCTGGACCGGTATGGGGTACGCCGCACCAGCGCGGATTTCTGGCTGCACAGCGATCGGTTGCATGCCGCCTATCGGCAACAGGAGCCGATCGAGGCCGGTTTGTTTGACTTCAATCGATTGGATAACGATTAGCCCGCCTGGTGTGGGGTGGTTGAGTTATAGTTGATCGGGAAGGGTGACTCGTATCATTGCAACAGGGGGCGGTGTGTTCACTATCCTCGCGTTCGGTTTTCTTATCGGTATGCAGCATGCGATGGAAGCAGACCACCTGGCTGCAGTGGCCTCGTTGGTCAGTGGTCGTCGCAGTCTGCGGGAGTCGCTGCGCCAGGGTGCGGTCTGGGGGCTGGGGCATAGCCTTACCCTGTTCTGTTTTGCCGGGGTGGTGGTGGTGCTCGACAGTCTGATACCGGCCAGCATCGCCCAGTTGCTGGAGCAATTGGTGGGGTTGATGCTGATCCTTTTGGGCATCGACCTGTTGCGCCGCCTGATCCGCGAGCGGGTCCACTTCCACGCTCATCGCCACGGCGATCTGCAGCACTTTCACGCCCACTCCCACCGCCAGAGCGGGCTTGATCATGCCGTTGATCCACATCAGCACAAACACCCTAAAGGCTTCCCGCTACGCGCCCTGCTGGTCGGTATGACGCATGGCCTGGCGGGCTCCGCTGCGCTGATCCTGCTAACCTTGGAGAGTGTTCAGTCACCACAGCAGGGGCTGCTCTATATTCTGCTCTTCGGTTTGGGCTCGATCGTCGGTATGGCGCTGCTCTCGCTGGCCATCAGCCTGCCGCTGCGCTACTCGGCCCGCAACCTCAGCTGGGCCCACAACGGTCTGAAAGGGGTGGTGGGTCTGGTAACGATTGGCTTGGGGGCAACTCTGTTGGTTGGGGTCTGACTGAAAAAATACCGCCCGATCTGAAATCAATAGTTGACCCTGGAAGGGTTCGGCGGCATGCTCTTGCCTATGGAGGATTTGATGCACATCAAAGACGTTTTGGTAGTATGCCGACTGCGCATTTGGGCAGCGGTGGGGCCGTCTGTGCGTCTGGAGGAGGAGAGCTGAGGATTTAATTAGAACAAACCGAAGCATAATAATCTTGAAGGCCGCAGATCCTACCATCTGCGGCCTTTTTTATTGGCCAAAGTAAATGTATTGACGATAAGGAAGGAAAGATGTCTGTTCCGGCCGCCTATCTGGGTGTGGTGTTGATCTGGACCACCACTCCGCTGGCAATCAAGTGGAGTGGTGATGGTAGTGGCTATCTATTCGGGGTCACCAGCCGTATGTTGATCGGCGTGGTACTGGCATTGGTGCTGATCGCACTGCTGCGCCTGCAGATGCCCTGGCACCGTCGTGCACGCCGCACCTATCTGGCTGCCGGGTTGGGTATCTATGTGGCGATGTTGGCGGTCTATTGGGCCTCTCAATACATTCCGTCGGGGTGGATCTCGGTGCTGTTCGGCCTGAGTCCGATTATTACCGGCCTGCTGGCGCACTATTGGCTGGAGGAGGTTGGCCTGACACCGCTGCGTCTGCTGGCGGTGGGGTTGGCCCTGGCGGGGCTGGCTCTGATCTTTATTGACAGTCTGAACTACCCGGCGGTGGCGATGCTGGGGGTTGCTGTGATGCTGGTCTCGGTGACCATTCACTCCGCCAGTAGTGTCTGGGTCAAACGCCTAGATGCCGGCCTGCATGGTCTGGTGGTGACCGGC
>NZ_AFOC01000100.1:0-11947 GCF_000224455.1 endosymbiont of Riftia pachyptila (vent Ph05) | reverse complement strand
GTCCGGACGGAATCTCAGGGGCCTCAGTGTCAGGCTGGTCGCTAACGCTGATGCCGATACTGGCGCTGGCAGTCGCCCCCTGGTCGTCGGTTACGCTCAGGGTCGCAGTATAGCTGCCTGGAGTGGCGTAGCTGTGGAGCGGGTTGGCCTCGGTACTGCTGCTGCCATCCCCAAACGCCCAGCTAAAATGCTGGATAGTGCCGTCAGGATCACTGGATCCGACACTGCTGAAACTCACCTCCAGCGGTGCAATACCGGCTGTCGGGGCAGCGCTGGCCACGGCACTCGGCGGCAGATTGCTGCTGTCGCTGCGCAGCACCAGATCGTCGATCAGTACCTCGGTCGTTTCGTTGGCCGCAGTCTTCTGGTTGTTATAGCCGCCGATGATCAGTCGGTGACTACCGCCGACAAGGCTACCCAGACTCAGCGCCACCTGGCGCCAGCCGGTGGTCTCTTCGGCACCACCGTTGCCGTTGCCGCTAATTTGGTCGATGTAGTCATTGGGCGAGACACCAACCAGTACCCCGTCGATGCTCACCAGCAGCTGGCTCTGCTCATCCTGCTCGTAGAATGGGCTCTGGCTCAGTCTGTAGCGAAAGCTGAGGCTCAGCTCACTCTGGCTGGTGAGTTCGAAGTCGCGCTGCCAACCGCCGGAAAGGCCGAAGATGTCATCACCGTCGATACCGCCGAGGGTGATCTGCAGGGCACTGCCGCTGTAGCCGCCGGCGCCGAGATAGCTGCCATCGGCATAGCCCGGTGCGCTAGTGTTGCGAAACGGGTCGTCTACATAGCTAAAGCCGGCGCTGTCGCTATCGAAGCCGCTCTCGATCAGGGGGACCAACTGATTGCCGGTGGTGGCGGCCACCACCTCGCCGGGCTCACTTTCGTTGCCCGCGGCGTCGTAGGCGCTGACCCGGTAACTGTAGCGGGTCAGCGGGCTGAGTCCGGTATCACGGTAACTGGTGGTGGTGCTGCTGGCGATCTCAACGCCATCACGGAACACCCGGTAGCCGGTGACGCCAACATTGTCGCTCGCCGCCTGCCAACTGAGCTGGATGGTATCGGCGCCGGAGGGGATGGCGCTGACGCCAGCCGGGATTTCGGGCGCTGCGGTGTCAGACAGGCCGCTGACGTTGATCATTATACTGGCGCTGCCGGTAGCGCCCTGATCGTCAGTCAGGGTCAGGGTGACAGTGTAGTTGCCTGCTGTGGCGTAGCTGTGGAGCGGATTAATCTCGGTGCTGCTGTTGCCATCACCGAACACCCAATGATAGCCAACGATGCGCCCGTCAGGGTCCGTGGAGCCTTCGCTGCTGAACTGCACCTGTAGCGGCGCCACACCAGCCGTCGGGTCGGCGCCGACCACTGTGCGTGGCGGAAGATTGCTGTTGCCGCTGCTCAGCAGCAGGTCGTCGATCAATACCTCGGTCGTTTCGTTGGCTGCGGTCTTCTGGCTGTTGTAGCCGCCGATGATCAGCCGATGGCGACCCGCCGCCAGGCCACCCAGGTTGAGTTCCACCTGACGCCAGCCGGTGGTCTCTTCGGCACCGCCGTTGCCGTTGCCGCTAACCTGGTCGATGTAGTCATTGGGCGAGACACCAACCAGTACCCCATCGATGCTCACCAGCACTTGACTGTATTCATCTCCCTCGTAAAAAGGGCTCTGGCTCAGTTTGTAACGGAAGCTAAGACTCACCTCGCTCAGGCCGGCAAGTTCAAACTCCTGCTGCCAGCCGCCGGAGAGGCCGAACAGGTCAATTGTGTCACGCCCACCCAAGATGACTTGCAGCGCGCCGCCACTATAACCGCCGACGCTGAGGTGGCTGCCATCGGCATAGCCAGGGGCACTACTGCCATGGAACGGATCGTCGACATAAGTGAAGCCGGCGCTGTCGTTATCAAATCCGTCCTCGACCAGCACCTCCGCAAAGACACTGAAGCCTGCGAACAGCAAGATTGGAAGGAGTAGGATGGAGGTTATCCGTTTAAGAGGGTATGCCTTTTCCATGTCAGTGCCGAGCTGATGTCGATAAGGATTTTATTTCTTACACAGGATTGTCACTGTTTTTCGTGGCTGATCAACGCCATTCTCCAACGCATCGATAAAGTGTGACGTGGTTCTCATGCCCAGCTTGCCCTTGATGCCGAACGTTTGCTGGCAGTTGACGCATCGTGATGGTGAGCAACCGGGGCAGCACATAAAATGCGCTTCGGGATCTCGGCAACTATCTCGTGTGATATCCCCCTCCCTGATGCAGGTTTGCGTTTTTTCAATGTAAAGAAGCGTGAAAACAACAACAATCGCCAACACACAAAGGCCGTGGTGTTGTAAGCGTCTGATCTGGCGCTTATGCTTAGCGGCTTAAACAGACAGCTCATGATCTAATGAAAGAGTACGCCCTCATACTGATCAGCACGGTGCTGGTAAACAACTTCGTGCTGGTGAAGTTCCTGGGGTTGTGTCCGTTTATGGGGGTCTCGCGCAAGCTGGAGACCGCCACGGGGATGGGGCTGGCGACCACCTTTGTACTCACCCTCTCCTCCATCTGCAGCTACCTGGCCAACGAATATCTGCTGGCCCCGTTGGGGCTGGAGTTCATGCGCACCATCGCCTTCATCCTGGTGATCGCCGTGGTAGTGCAGTTCACCGAGATGGTGATGCACAAGACCAGCCCGATGCTCTATCAGGTGCTGGGCATCTTTCTGCCACTGATCACCACCAACTGCGCTGTGTTGGGCGTCGCGCTGCTCAACGTCCAGGAGCAACACAGCTTCGTCGAGTCGGCACTCTACGGCTTTGGCGCTGCTGCCGGCTTCTCCCTGGTGTTGGTGCTGTTTGCTGGCATCCGCGAACGGGTGGCGGTATCCGACGTACCGGAACCCTTCCAGGGCAACGCCATCGCCCTGATCACTGCCGGCCTGATGTCGATGGCGTTCATGGGCTTCTCCGGCCTGGTGGCGAATTAAGGATGACGCGGTGCTGATCGCCATTCTTGCCATGACCGGGCTTGCCGCCGCCTTTGGCTTGCTACTGGGTTACTCCAGTATCCGCTTCCATGTGGAGGGGGATCCGATCACCGACCAGATCGAGAAGCTGCTGCCACAGACCCAGTGTGGCCAGTGTGGCTACGCCGGTTGCCGCCCCTACGCCGAAGCGATCGCCAGCAGCGAGGCGGAGATCAACCTTTGCCCCCCCGGCGGCGAGACCACCATGGTCGCGCTGGCCGACCTGCTCGGGCGCGACCCAGTGCCGCTGGATGCCGAGTTAAACGCCGATAAGCCGCGCGCGGTCGCGCTGATCAAGGAGCAGGAGTGCATCGGCTGCACCCTCTGCATCCAGGCCTGCCCGGTGGATGCCATCCTCGGCGCCGCCAAACAGATGCATGTAGTGATCAGCGAAGAGTGCACTGGCTGCGAACTCTGCCTCGCACCCTGCCCGGTGGAGTGCATCGTCATGGAACCGATCGCGGAAGCGGCTGACAATTGGCACTGGCCCTTTCCCGACTACAACAACCCAGAAATCGCTGCGCAACCGCAGCCCCACTAGCCGTATGTACGTCGAATCATCCAAAGGAAAGGCGCGTCAGATCTGGCGTTTTCGTGGCGGGCTGCATCTGCCGGACAACAAGGCTCAGTCACTCAGCACACCGCTGCGCCAGGCCGAGCTTCCCGATCTGTTGATTCTGCCGCTGCAGCAGCATATCGGCAGCCCGGCGATCCCTCTGGTAAAAAAAGGCGAACGGGTACTTAAGGGACAGAAGATCGCCGACAGTGATGAACCGGTCTGTGCGCCGATCCATGCGCCCACCTCAGGTGAAATACGCGGGATCAGCCAACAACCGCTACCCCACCCTTCCGGGCTGAGTGGCCCCTGTATCCTGCTCAAGCCGGATGGCAAGGATGAGTGGGGCGAACTGCCGGAGCCGATCAGTGACTTTCGCACCGTCCCTGCTGAGACCTGCGCCAACGGATTCGCGAGTGCGGCATCGTCGGCATGGGCGGAGCGACCTTTCCCACAGCGGTGAAACTCGATCCCGGCAAGCCGATCAAGACCCTGATCATCAACGGCGCCGAGTGCGAACCCTACATCACCTGCGACGACCGGCTGATGCTCAACTTTCCCGACAAGGTGATCGACGGCATCCGCATCCTGCAGTATCTGCTGGGAGCCGAAGAGTGCCTGATCGGCATCGAGGACAACAAACCCGAAGCGATCCTCGCCATGCGCCAGGCACTGCGCAATCAGGATACCGCGGAAGTGGTGCGCATCCCCACCCATTACCCCAGCGGCGGCGAGAAGCAGCTGATTCGCATTCTTACCGGCAAGGAGGTCCCCAGCGCCGGACTACCCGCCCAACTCGGCATCATCTGCCATAACGTCGGCACTGCTGCCGCCATCGCCGATGCGGTGCTCACCGGCCGACCTCTGATCTCCCGACTGGTCACAGTCACCGGCGAAGGGGTCGCACAGCCCTGCAACTTGGAGGTACTGATGGCACCCCTGCAGGCGAGCTGATCGAGCAGGCTGGTGGCTACACCGATGCTGCCAGTGGACTCATCTATGGCGGCCCAATGATGGGTTTTCGGCTCAGTACCGACCAGATCCCAATCACCAAGGGGGGCAACTGTCTGCTGCTGCCCAGTGTCGCGGAGAGCCCACCCCCCGAGTCGGTGCGCGCCTGCATCCGCTGTAGCCGCTGCGCGGATGTCTGTCCGGTGCAACTGCTGCCGCAGCAGATGTATTGGTACGCCCGCGCCAAGGAGCTGGAGAAGGCGCAGGACTACAATCTGTTCGACTGCATCGAGTGCGGTTGCTGTTCCCACGTCTGCCCCTCACACATCCCACTGGTCCACTACTTCCGCTATGCCAAGACCGAAAGCTGGGAGCAGGAGGAGGAGCGGCGGCGCTCTGAACACGCCAAGATGCGCCACGATTTTCGCCTCGCCCGCATGCAACGGATGGAGGCAGAACGTAAGGCGCGGCTGCGCAAAAAGAAAGAGGACCTGGCGAAGAAACCAGCCAAGGGCAAAGCTGCGGCAAAGGATCCAAAAAAGGCCGCTATCGAGGCGGCGCAGCAACGTGTTGCTGCGAAAAAGGCCGCCAATAAAAGCAGCCCAAAAAACACCGACCATCTGCAGCCCGCACAGCAGGCCCAGATCGATGCCGCCGAACAGCGCCGTCAGCAGGCAGAACCCGTGGAGGAGGCGCCACCGGCCAGCGGCGGCATCGAGAACGATCCAGAGCTGCAGGAGATCTTCAAACAGGAGACCAGCTCACACTTTGCGACCATCAGCGGCTTCATCGAACAGACTCGTGCGGGGAACAACGATGCAGCACAGATCCCCGCCGAGATCCCCAGGGCTTTCCACACCATCTGTGGCAGTGCCCGGATGGTCGGTCTGATGCCCCTGGCCAGCCTCAACAAATCACTGGAGCTCTATACCGACAGCCTGGTGGAACAGCAGCAGGCACCTGACAAGACTGCACTCGCGTTGATGGAGGATGGGGTGGATACCGGCAAAGCACTGATCGCCTGGCTGTTCGACAAGAGTCAGGCTGAACCCAACATCGAGTCGCTGCTCTCTCGTATCGAGGCCGCCGGCCAGCGACGCAGGCCCTCAGCGCCTAAAAAACAGCCGACTACCGATACCCCGCCAGAGAGCAACTAGCCAATGCAGTTCCAGACTTTCAGCTCACCCCATAGCCCGCGCCCCAACCGAGTCGACCGAATTATGCTCCAGGTGGTTCTGGCTCTGCTGCCGGGCATCCTCGCGATGGTGATCTTTTTCGGCTGGGGTGTACTGATCAATAGCGTTATCGCCATCGCGAGCGCCCTGCTGTTCGAGGCGCTCGCGCTGCGGCTGCGCAAGCGGCCGGTAACACCAGCACTGATGGATCTGAGCGCTGTGGTCACGGCGATGCTGTTCGCCATTGCCGCGCCACCACTGTTGCCCTGGTGGCTGACAGTGATCGGCATGGCCTTCGCCATCATCCTGGTTAAACAGCTCTACGGCGGCCTCGGCTATAATCCATTCAATCCGGCGATGGCCGCCTATGTGTTCCTGCTGATCTCCTATCCGGTGCAGATGACCACTTGGCTGCCGCCGGAGATGCTCAATACCCAGCCACTCAGCTTGCTGCAAACCGTTCAGGCGATATTTTTCAACAGCCTGCCAGAAGGGCTCAGCTTCGACACCATCAGCAGCGCCACACCGCTGGACCAGATGCGCACCAGCCTGGATCAGAACCGGATGATCAGCGAGATCATGCAGAACCCTCTATGGGGGGATTTCGGCGGGCAAGGCTGGGAGTGGGTCGGCAACTGGTTCATCATGGGTGGGCTCTGGCTGATCTACAAGCGGGTCATCAGCTGGCATATTCCGCTCTCTTTGTTTGCGGGACTCTTCAGCCTTGCATTGCTCTTCTACCTGTTCGACCCAGAGAGCCACCCCTTCCCGCTGTTCCACATCTTCAGTGGTGGCGTGATACTCGGCGCCTTCTTCATCGCCACTGATCCTGTCACCGCCTGTACCACCAGGCGCGGTCAAATCATCTATGGCGCCCTGATCGGCATGTTGGTCTATGTAATTCGCACCTGGGGCGGCTACCCTGATGCGGTTGCCTTCGCCGTGCTCCTGCTGAATATGGCTGTCCCCACTATCGATCACTATACTCAGCCACGCACCTTTGGACACGGAGGTGCCCGTTGACCAAGCACCCTGTTGTAATTGCTGGCTTTGTGCTTGCCATGTTTGCAGTGGCTGGCACGGCATTGGTCAGCTTCACCCACCAGGCAACCAAGGCACGCATTGCCAGTAATGAGCGCCAGGCGCTACTGCGAAGTCTCACGGCGCTAGTCCCGGCGGCGAGTATCGACAACGACATCATCTCCGATGTCATGACGGTCAGCGACCCGGAACTCCTGGGCTCTGAAAACACGACTGTCTACCGTGGGCGGTCTGGCGGCCAACCGGTGGCGGTGGTGCTGACGCCGGTGGTGCCGAACGGCTACAGCGGCCCGATCAAGCTGCTGGTGGCGGTGCGCTACGACGGCACCCTGGGCGGTGTACGGATCATCTCCCACAAAGAGACACCCGGCTTGGGCGATAAGATCGAGGAGAGCCGCTCTGACTGGATCTATAGCTTCACCGGCAAGTCATTAAACAA
Source organism: endosymbiont of Riftia pachyptila (vent Ph05) (assembly GCF_000224455.1). NCBI lineage: Bacteria > Pseudomonadati > Pseudomonadota > Gammaproteobacteria > endosymbiont of Riftia pachyptila. The sequence continues at coordinate 4,779 of NZ_AFOC01000100.1, read as the reverse complement.
CCCGCCCAAGGCGCAGTGGGGTGTGAAGAAGGATGGTGGCGTATTCGACCAGTTTACCGGCGCCACCATCACGCCACGCTCGATCGTGGCTGCGGTAAAAAAGAGCCTGCTCTATGTCCAACAGCATCAGCAGCGGCTCTATGACCGCACGCCGTTACAGGAGGCCACTCCAGGAGAAAATAACGATGGCTAGTGCGAGTTACGCAAGAATCATCCAGGACGGTCTGTGGAGCAACAACCAAGCGCTGGTGGCCCTGCTCGGGCTCTGCCCGCTGCTCGCTGTCACCAATACTGCGGTCAATGGCCTGGGGCTGGGCATCGCCACCACCGCGGTGCTGGTCGCCTCCAATGTCACCGTTTCACTGATTCGCAATCTGGTGAGGAACGAGGTCCGACTGCCAGTGTTTGTGATGGTCATCGCCTCCTTTGTCACCGCTATCGAACTGGGCATGAATGCCTATTTCCATGAGCTGCACAAGATTCTTGGCATCTTTATCCCGCTGATTGTCACCAACTGCGCCATTATCGGTCGCGCTGAAGCGTTTGCCTCGAAAAACAACCTGCAGCGTTCACTGGTGGATGGCCTGAGTATCGGTATCGGCTTTACCCTGGTGCTGCTGACTCTGGGCGGACTGCGAGAACTGATCGGCCAGGGCACACTATTCTCCCAGGCGCACCTCATGTTCGGCAGCGGAGCGGAAGCGCTAACCCTCACCTTGGGAGAGGGGTATCACGGGATGTTGCTGGCGATCCTTCCACCCGGCGCATTCATCGGCTTGGGGCTGCTGATTGCCATCAAGAGCGTGATCGACAAGCGATTGCAGCAGCGTGTCCTTGCAAAATCAAGCCACTTGGCGAACTCGGAAACGGCCACCTGAGTGTGCGCACGCCAAGAATCTTCACCTCGCAACCACTGCAGACAGGCCATCATATTCAGCTGGAGGCCGAGCCCTCCCACCATCTGCTCAAAGTACTGCGACTCCGCAGCGGGGCGCAGTTGCGTCTATTTAATGGGGATGGTCGCGAGTTTTCCGCCAGCCTGATCAGCAGCGACCGCAATCGGGTCGAGGTTGAACTGCATCAGTGCCTGCGGAAAGAGGCGAAGGATTCCCTGCCAATTACACTGGCAATCGGCATCTCACGTGGGGAGCGTATGGATTTTGCTTTGCAGAAGTCAGTAGAGCTTGGGGTGAGTGCCATTGTTCCACTGGTAACGGAGCGCTGTGTGGTGCGCCTTGATCCACGACGCCAACAGAAACGGATGACTCACTGGCAGAAGATTGTAATCAGCGCCTGCGAGCAGTCCGGACGCTGTCGCGTCCCACAGCTGGAACAACCAGGCCGGTTTGACGAGATGTTGCAGCAACTGCCCGCCACAATGCGACTTATGCTCGACCATCGAGCCTCGGAAAGCCTGCATGACCTCTCTTCAAGGCCGGACGCAATCGTCCTGCTAGTGGGGCCTGAAGGGGGACTCAGCCCGGAAGAACGACGCCTAGCGCAACAGGCGGGATTCAAAGGAGTGAGGCTGGGGCCCAGAGTGCTGCGGACAGAGACCGCGCCACTGGCCGCCCTCGCAGCCATCCAGACCCTGTGGGGGGACTTTATGACCTGAATCTGGTCACTTCGTTTCGAACGCTTCAAGCAGCATGAACTCCACCTCGTCCAGGTCGGGGATCATCGCCGTCTCACCATTCACCAATACCGACTTCTGCACCACCGGGCTGATCTCACCATCGCTTTCGCTCGGCATGATGTTCTCGGTGGTGATGCGCACCAGACTAGGCACAGACTGACAGACAACTCCAAAACAGGGGAGCGAAGCATCTCCATTGAGTGTGTGGACAACTGCGATACGTCCCCGGTTGCCGGGCTCCCTGATCCACTCCTCTTCCAGCATCCCTTCAAAGGCGATCAGCGGGATCTTGATCCTGCGCCACTCGACAATGCCCCGCAGCCAGGCCGGAGCATCGTCCAGAGGCTCAGCTTGCTGGTAGGCAGCAACCTCCGCCACTACGGCATTTGGCAGCAACAACCGCCCCGACACCAACGGAATCAGGACACTCCGAACCTCGCCTGCGATCGCCTCACTCATGTCTCAGATTCCGCCAACACGTCTTTAATATTCTCAAGCAGTTCCGCCTCTTGGTAAGGCTTGCCGAGACAGCGCCTGACACCAAGAGCAAAGGCACGTTTGCGATGTTTTTCACCAACACGCGACGAAATCATGATGATTGGCAGTCCATAATACTCGACTGAATTATGGACATGCCGTGCCAATTCGAAACCATCCATGCGCGGCATCTCAATATCCAGCAACATGATATCCGGAATCTGTTCCTGGAGCAGCGCTACCGCATCCACACCATCTTTTGCTGTCACCACATCCATATCGTGACGTTCCAACAGTCGGCTGGTAACCTTGCGCACAGTGATCGAGTCGTCCACCACCATCACCCGCACACGACGCTCCTCTTCCCGTTTGGCAGCCTTCCTTCCCTCTTCAACCTGTTCCTGTAGGTGCGCAGTGCCCAGACGCACCAGTGCGCCGACATCGAGGATCAGGGCGACACGGCCATCGGCCAGGATCGTACCACCAGTGATCCAGGGCACACTGCTGACCTGCTTGCCAACCGATTTCACCACGATCTGGCGGGTGCCGAGCAACTCATCGATACGCAAGGCAACGCGACGCTCTCCAGACTGGACCAGTAGCAGAGGGATCCACTTTTCAGTCTCGTGGGGCAGACTGTCACTTAAGCCCAACATGCTGCCCAGATAGAAATTTTTGTAGGTGCGCCCTGCGTAGGAGAAACCCTCCTCCTCGCCCGACTCACAGGCAATCAGTTTGCTGCGGCTGATCCGGACCACACCCTCGACGCTGCCATGGGGAATGGCAAATACATCATCGCCTACGCGCATCAGCAAGGCGTCGGTGATCGCCAGGGTCAGCGGCAAACGAATGGTAAAACTGGTGCCGCGTCCCGGCTGGGAGTCGATATCGAGTGAACCACCCAGCTGTTTCACCTCGGAGGAGACCACATCGAGCCCCACGCCACGTCCAGCGATCTGGGTAACCTCGCTAGCAGTGCTAAATCCCGGCATCAAGACACACTGCATCAGATCGTCATCTTCGACCTGGGCGTTTGGATCGATCAGATTCTGCGCAATTGCTTTCTCACGAATCGCATTGATATCGAGACCATTGCCGTCATCCGAAAGCGTTAGCACAATATCTGTCGCTTCACGGGTCATATAGAGGGAGATCCGCCCAGCCTCATCCTTCTCGGCAAAACGACGCGCCTCAGGCTTTTCAATACCGTGTGACACGGCATTTCGCAGCAGATGCTCAAGCGCCGGGATCATTCGGTTAAGAATGGTACGGTCCATCTCGCCATCTGTACCGTAGGTCTCCAAGTTGGCCTTTTTGCCAAGCTGATCTGCTGTCTGACGCACCACGCGCTGCAACCGCGGCACCAGCTGCTGAAACGGCACCATACGGGTGCGTAGCAAGCCATCTTGCAGGTCGGTGGAAATACGCGACTGCTGCAGCAGCAGAGTATCGGTCTCCCGCTGCAGATCGGCCAGCAATCCATTGATGCTGCCCAAGTCGTTAACTGTCTCCATCAATGCCCGCGAGAGCTGTTGCATGGTGGAGAAGCGATCGAGCTCAAGCGGGTCGAACTCCGCCCGATTCTTGTCATCTTGCCCATGGTCGCGATCCCAACGATAGAGAATCTGGGCCTCGGTCTCGATCTCCAGCTTGCGCAACTGATCGAAAAGACGGGTAATGGTTTGCTCCAGCTCCGCAAGGTTGAAGCCGAGCACACCGTTCTGCTGCTCCAGACGCGCCCGGTAGATGCTGATCTCACCCGCATTGTTTACCAGGCGGTCCAGCAGCGTGGCACTGACACGCACCTGGTCACGGGCAGGTCGAAACGCCGTCCCCTGCGGCAGATTTTCCTGCGCGGGCGCGGGTGGTTGCTGTGGTTGCTTGGGAAAACGGATAATCCGCTTCAGCGCTTCAGATTCCCCCGGCTCAGGTTCAGGCTCCACTTCCGGTTCAAGCGCAGACTCCGCTCCCTCAGTCTCCGCTGTTTCCTCAGACTGAGTCGTCTCCTCCGCAAGATCTGTTGTCAGGCCGGCATCCAGCATCGCAAAGTCACTGTCGGCCTCGAATTCATCGATGGAACTGGGCGCCAGCAAACTATCTGTCGACTCAGCGGCAAATGACGAAATCTCTGCGCTGGCCTCTTTTGATCCAAGGATCGACTCCAGCTGTTTGACCAGCTTGCCAGCACGGGAAAGGGCGCCACCGGTTGCGACCTCGTCGATCTGGTGCGCAATACGGTCGATCGCCTGTCGGGTCAACTCGAGCAATCTTCCGGTTATCAGAACATTTTTATCGGCAATCTTTGAGAACAGCGACTCGAGCGCATGACTCAGATCACCGACTGGTAGGATCCCTGAAAGGCGCGCGCTGCCTTTCAGGGTATGCAGAATGCGCTGGATAGCGTCGATGGCCGACTCATCGGACTGGTTATCCATCCAATGCTGATAGCTTGATTCTATCTGCTCCAGCAACTCTTTCGCCTCTTCGACGAAAACTTCAACCAACTCTGGGTCTTCTGCGACGGCAAACATGCCATCCTCTTCGACCTGGCTCAGCGCCTCCTCTTCGACCCGCTCAATCAGCGCCGAGTCGGCTTCATCACCGGCTGCGATAAACAGTTCTTCCGCCTCTTCGTCAGGCAACTTCTCGAACTCTTCAGCTGAGAT
>NZ_AFOC01000101.1:0-11866 GCF_000224455.1 endosymbiont of Riftia pachyptila (vent Ph05) | reverse complement strand
GCTTATGTATCTGGCGTTTAGGTGACGGTCGGTTACTCATTTTGCTGTCTGATCTGACAGCAAACGGTCTACCGCAGCCTGCAAGCGGGAAAGTGACAAGGCACCGGCGGTGGCAAAGAGATCACCGCTGACATGATTGAGAAAGATCGTTCCGGGCGTTCCTGAGATCCCGGCTTTAACCCCATCCTCATAATCCTCCCTGACCCGGTCAGCCATCCTGCCACTATCGAGGCAGTCCCGAAATCTCTTACCATCCAGCCCGATCTCTTCGGCCAATGGCACCAAACGATCGATTGGGAATCCCCTACCATTGGAGGTCGTACGTTGGTAGATCAGATCGGAATAGCGCCAAAACGCATCATTTCCTCCCAGTTCAGAGGCACACTCTGTTGCCTCAGCTTCCTTCTGTGCACCGGGATTGTGGAATTCCAGAGGAAAATGCCGATAGACCCAGTTGACCTTGCCTGCGTTCTGTTCGATAAGCTTTTTCACGGTCGGGTGAAACCGCTTACAGAATGGACATTCGAAATCCGAGTATTCAACCAGACTGATCGGCGCATTGGGATCGCCATAAATATGATCCCTCTCCGCCGAAACAGGACGAAGATTTCGCGCATGTTGCGCCCGTGCATGATTCTTTTCAGAAGCCGACGCAGCACGTTGTTTCTGAATATAGGATTCGATTCCACGCTCTATAGCGCGATCCATGAAGCCCTCTTCATCGATCAACCGTCTTAGCTCTTTTCTGACCTCTTCTGCAATGATCGCTCTGTCTGTAATCGGCCCATCGGAATCCGCACGAACGACAGAGCTAATCACACCAATACCGATCGCGCATCCGACCAGAAACATAGCCAGAAATCGTCTACCTGATCCACTATGAGTCATAGCTCTCTACCCTCATGATTTTGTTGATCTTGCCAGGCTCTGGTTGTGGAATTTCAGATCCAGAAAAGGGAAGCCCTCAATCGCCTCCCTTTTCCGGCACTGATTCCGCTTACCTGGCCATATAGTGAATGCCACCAAAGTGTTTCTGTCCGTCAGCTGTCTTGAACAGCACCATCAGCTGGTATTCGCCAGTCTGGCCCAGATCGTAGCCGGCCATATGCCAGTCCCCCATCTTCATCAGCATCTTGCTGCCCTCCTTGCCATCGGGGAAAACCACCTTGGAATTGACGGCGATGTCGTTCAGTGTCCGGCCATCCTTCTCCACCTTGATCATCAGATTGTGACTGCCGCCGTGCTGCATACCCTCTTTGGCCTGCATCACGTGGAAGCTGACGGTGTACCCGTCGATCTGTGTCTTCTCCAGGAACATCTTCGACTGGGCCGCCATGGTGTCATGGCTGCCCTGATCCATGGGGGTTTGATTGTGGTCCATGCCAGCATAGCTGGCGGCGGCAGCACCGCTCAGGATGGCAAAGGTCAGGCTCTTCAGGACTGTTTTCATGTTGTATCTCCACTCACGTTGGTAAAAGTCGTTTCCAAATATTTCAATCAAGCTTCGCTGTTTTTTAGGAGCTCCTCCGCTTCTACGACGGTTCCACTGGAATAGAACCGTTCCTTGAACTGCAAAACCAGACCGTAGATCACCGGTAGCACCAGCATGCAGAGCACAGTGACACTCACCATGCCCCCCACCATCGGGGCAGCGATGCGCTGCATCACCTCGGAGCCGGTGCCAGTGCCCCAGAGGATCGGCAACAAGCCGGCAATGATGGCGGTGGCGGTCATGGCGATAGGACGCACCCGCTCCGCCGTGCCCTGGAGCACCGCCTCCATCAGTTCGCCCTTGGTCAGACACGCTGCATCACCCCGGATGATTCTCTGGTGGCGTGCCTCCGCCACGGCCTGATCGATGAAGGTCAGCACCAAAATGCCGATCTCCGCCGCCACCCCGGCCAGGGCGATGAAGCCCACCACCACCGCCACCGACAGATTGAAGCCGTACCAGTAGACCAGCCAGATACCGCCGATCAGCCCGAAGGGGATGGAGAGCATCACCACCAGCGGTGAGCTGAGGTTGCCAAAGTTGAAGTAGAGCAGCAGGAAGATGATCAACAGAGTCGCCGGCACCACGATGCGCAGCCGCTCCTCAGCCCGCTCCATGTATTCGAACTGCCCCGACCAGACCAGGGCATAACCCGGCGGGATCTTCACCTGTTCACTCACGGTTTGCCTGGCCTTGGCCACATAACCGCCGATATCCGAGGTGCTGATATCGACATAGATCCAGGCGTTAGGCCGGGCGTCCTCGCTTTTGATCACCGGCGGCCCCCGGCGCAGCTGGATCTTCGCCACCTGGGCCAGGGGAATAGATTCACCGTTGGAGGTGGGGATCAGCACCCGCTTGAGCCGCTGAGGATCATCACGCAGTTCCCTCGGGTAGCGCACATTCACCGGGTAGCGCTCCAGCCCCTCCACCGTGCGGGAGACGTTCATACCACCAATGGCAGACTGGATCACATCTTGCACATCACCCACGGTGAGCCCGTATCGGGCCGCCTCCTTGCGATCGATATCAAAATCGAGGTAGTAGCCCCCCAGCGCCCGGTCACCGAAGGCGGAGACCGTATCCGGGACCGTTTTCATAACCCGTTCGATATCCTTCGACAGCGACTCCAGCACCCCGAGATCCGGCCCGCTGACCTTGATCCCGATGGGGGTCTTGATGCCGGTGGAGAGCATGTCGATACGGGTCTTGATCGGCATGGTCCAACTGTTGGCCAGCCCCGGGAACTTGATCGCCGCGTCCATCTCATTCATCAGCTCCTGGGTGGTCTTGGCGGGATCGGGCCACTCTTCTCGCGGCTTCAGCCTAATCGTGGTCTCCAGCATCGCCAGGGGCGCCGGGTCGGTGGCGCTCTCGGCTCGCCCAGCCTTACCGTAGACCGTCGCCACCTCGGGAAAGCTGGAGATAATCTTGTCGGTCTGCTGCAGCAGCTCTTTGGCCTTGGTGATGGAGATGCCTGGATAGGTAGTGGGCATGTAGAGGATATCCCCCTCATCCAGGGGCGGCATGAACTCGCTGCCCAGTTGCTGCAGCGGCTGCAAGGTGAAGCCCAGCAGCACCACCGCAACCGCCAGGGTCAGCCAGCGCACCCGGATCGCCAGCGACAATAGCGGGCGATGCATCATATGGAGCAGGCGGTTGATAGGGTTTTTCGCCTCCGAGATAATCCTGCCGCGGATAAAAAAGCCCATCAGAACCGGCACCAGCGTCACCGCCAGGATCGCCGAGGCAGCCATGGCGTAGGTCTTGGTGAAGGCCAAAGGACTGAATAACCGCCCCTCCTGGGCCTGCAGGGTGAAGACCGGTAGGAAGGAGACGGTGATGATCAGCAGCGAGAAGAAGAGGGCTGGCCCCACCTCCCTCGCAGAGTTACCGATGGCCTGCCAGCGTTCGCGTTCACTCAGCTTCCGTCCCAGTCGGCGGGCCATCTGTTCCAAGTGTTTGTGGGCGTTCTCGATCATCACGATGGCGCCGTCCACCATCGCGCCGATAGCGATGGCGATACCCCCAAGGGACATGATGTTGGCGTTGATGCCCTGGGCATGCATCACCATGAAGGCCATCAGGATACCCACCGGCAGGGTGAGGATTGCCACCAGGGCGGAACGAGCGTGCAACAAGAAGATGATGCAGACCAGGGAGACCACAATCGACTCCTCCAGCAGCTTGTGCTGCAGATTGTCCACCGCCCGCTGGATCAGGTCGGAGCGGTCATAGACCGGCACGATCTCCACCCCGTCTGGCAGCCCCGCCTGCAACGCCTCCAGCTTCTCCCGTACCTTCTGAATGGTGGTCAGGGCGTTTTCGCCAAAGCGCATCACCACCACGCCACCGACGGTCTCACCCTCACCGTTCAGCTCGCCCACGCCACGCCGCAGCTCCGGCCCCAGCTGCACCTGGGCGATATCCCGCAGGCGCACCGGGGTCCCCCGGCCATCCACCGCCACCGGGATCTCCCGCAGATCGTCCAGGCTCTTGATATAGCCGCGGCTGCGCACCATGTACTCGGTCTCGGTCATCTCCACCAGTCGCCCACCCACGTCATTGTTGGAACGCTGGATGGCATGTTTCACCTTGTCCAAGGTGATGCCGTAGGCGGCCATGGCATTGGGGTCCACCTCTACCTGGTACTGCTTCACGTAGCCACCAATGCTAGCCACCTCCGCCACCCCGGGCACCGTCTGTAAGGGGTAACGCAGATACCAGTCCTGGATCGAGCGCAGCTGGGAGAGATCCTGATTACCGCTACGGTCCACCAGGGCGTATTCGTAGACCCAGCCAACCCCGGTGGCATCCGGCCCNAGGGTGGGATTGACCCCGTCGGGGAGCCGGCTGGTGACATAGTTGAGCTGCTCCAGCACCCGGGAGCGGGCCCAGTAGAGGTCGGTCCCGTCCTCGAAGATGATGTAGACGAAGGAGAGCCCGAAGAAGGAGTAGCCCCGCACCGTCTTGGCATAAGGTACCGAGAGCATGGCGCTGGTCAGCGGATAGGTGACCTGCTCCTCCACCACCTTGGGAGCCTGGCCCGGGAACTCGGTGAAGACGATCACCTGCACATCCGACAGATCGGGGATGGCATCCAGCGGGGTCTGTTTCACCGCCCAGATGCCTGCCGCCAGCAGCAGCAGGCTGCTGAGGATGATCAGAAAGCGGTTACGCAGGGAGCCGTTGATGATCCACTCGATCATGGCTTGCGTCCCCCATCCAGGGTGAAGCCGCTCATATCCATCGCATCGGGAACGCTACTATCAAGGCGCATTTCATCCATCGACATGTCAGGTGCATCCATAGCCATACCCTGCATATCCATATCCGCCCCACCGACGGACTGCCCCCCCTTGGCCGCCTCCATCATCTTGGCGGTCGCCTCCCGCAACTTGGATTCAGAATCGATCAGAAACAGAGCTGAGGCCACCACCTCCTCTCCAGCCTTCACCCCATCAAGCACCTGTACCCAGCCCTCACTGCTCTGGCCCAGGGTCACCTCCCGCGGTTCGAACTTGCCCGGCTCACGTACAATGAAGACCTGATCCCGTTCACCGGAGCGCACGATTGCCGCATCCGGCACCACCACCGCATCCTTCTGCAACTCGGTATTGAGGGTCACGTCGGCGAACATATCCGGCTTGAGTGCCAGTTCCGGGTTATCCAGTTCCAGGCGCACCTTGATGGTACGGGTCCTGGCCTCTGCATAGGGATAGATATAGGAGACCGTGCCCTCGAATATCCTGCCCGGCATACTCTTCAGGGTTATCTGCGCCTTGTCGCCGACACGCACCCTGGATAGTTCATATTCATAAACGTCGACCTGCACCCAGACTTTGGAGAGGTCGGCGAGACGGTAGAGTTCGCTCCTGGGGGTCACATACTCCCCCTCACTCACGTTCAACTTCATCACGATACCGTCGAAGGGAGAGTGGACGTGTAACGCCTTGAAAGGCTTACCACTCTGCTCCAGTTCCCTGATCTGGTGTTCCGGTACATCCAGCAGCTGTAGCCGTTCACGAGAGATCTCCGCCATCTGACGGGCACCCTCTCGGATATCGGGATACTCGCTCTCACCCAGCGCCTTCAGGTTGCGCAGCGCCAGCAGATACTCATGCTGACTGCTGACCAACTTGGGGGAGTAGATGGAGAAGAGGATGTCGTCCTTCTTCACCGGTTCTCCGGTCTTGTTGATGAAGAGTTTCTCAATCCACCCCTCAGTCTTCGGATGCAGACGGGTGATACGGGTCTCATCGGCAATCACCCGGCCCAGGGCTCGCACCGAACGCGAGAACGCCTGACGCTTGGCCTTGACTGTGCGCACACCGATGTTCTGTACGGTCACCGGGTCAATCTTCACCGTGCCGGTGGGCTCATCCGCCGCCCCGCCGTCATCGGCATAGACCGGCAAGTAGTCCATACCCATCTCATCCTTGGTGAACACTGGCGAGGTGATAGCGGGATTCATCGGGTTGCGCCAGAAGAGCACCTTGCGCTCCTTTTTCCCCGTCTTGGGTGCATCGGCGTAGACCGGCAGGTAGTCCATACCCATCTCATCCTTGGTAAACACCGGCGAGGTGATAGCGGGATTCATCGGGTTGCGCCAGAACAGGGGCTTTTCTCCCGCCTCCATGCCCGCAGCAGCCACACTCTCCAGCCCCGGAACAAGCCAGGGAATCTGTGACCGGTAACCACTCATCCAGATGCCTGCACCAACGCCAACCAGTAGTGCGACAGTAAGACCCATTGGGTATTTATTCATGATTATTCTCCCCGCCGACCGCAGCCAGCAGACGCGCCTCGGCCTGTTTGGCCTGACTCAGGGCCTTCCAGTAGGCAATGCGAAAGTTGTTCAATTTGATCTGGGTGCGGACCAAGGTAAGGAAGTCGACCTTGTCCACCTGATAGCCGGCGAGCATGGAGGCCACCGTCTGCTCGGTCTGAGGAATGATCCCGTTGAGCAATAGACGGGCCTGCTCTCGGCCCTGTTCATAATCCGCCAGGGCGCGTTCCACCTGTTCACGAATCGTGCGCCGGGCATCATCCAGGGCGTAGCGGGCTTCCATTCGTTCGCTGGTGCGCTGATCCACCTCCCGATCCTGCTTGCTGCCCTGAAAGATCGGTAGATTGAGGCTGACGCCGATGGAGAGAAAGTCGCTGCGGGAGGAGCCGTCCGGATTGTTGCCACCCCGCAGACCATAGGCCCCCTTGAGGGTGAAGTCGGGATAGATCCCCTTCCGCGCCAGCTCCAGACGGCGATTCGAGGCATCCAGCGTATGCTGTTTCATACTCAACAGAGGGCGCTCGGCCAGGGCCTGTTGCAGCCAAACTTCGGCCCCCTCCAGATTCAACAGCTCAGGGGGATCGACGGCTGGCAGCTCCACGAGTGAATCACCTGGATGCCCCATCAATGCCTGCAGACGGGCCGCCTCACTACGGCGCATGCCACGCAGACGTACTGCCCGTTCCAACTGACCTGAGAGCTCCACTTGGGCCAGCAGCACATCCTGCTGCAGCCCCTCGCCCACCCGGTATTTGGCCTGCACCACCTGGACAAAAGAACGCAACCGCGACTGATTGTCCTCTACTGTGGCCAGGGCACGATCCAGATAGAAGAGATTCCACCAGCTGCGTCTCACATCACGGGCCAGCATCAGCCGCGCCTCGCGAGTCGCATCCTGCTTGCCCAGGGCCATCAGCCGCGTCGCCTCGGCACGCAACTCGAGCTTGCCGGGCCAAGGCAGCTTCTGGCTGATCCCGACCTGAAACTGGGTCATGGGCTCTTGGGTCAGATCAAAACTATCCAGGGGAAGATTGGCGGCGTTGAGAGACAACACAGGATCGGGCAAGGCGCCAACCTGACTCGGCCGATGAGCGGCGGCCTCTGCCCTGGCCTGTACCTCAGCGAGGCCGGGATTGTCCTGTAACGCCAGGCTCACCGCCTGGCCGATCGACAAGGTGCCGGCCGCCTGGCCACTCTGCCAGATCAGACCGCACACAAGGAAAAGGGCGACACGCGCCCGGCGTTGCGGAAAAGAGAACATCAATGAAAACCTGCTGTTTGGTTCGGGTCTGGCAGCAGGGGGTTCCCCATCCCCAAGCGAATTCGAGCTGTCCTGGCGGACGCTAAAAGATCAGAGGGTGGAGAACGGGATGCTGCCGGCTGAAACGCTGGTCAGACAACAGGTGGGTATCAGATACGCAGGCAGCAGAAACTCAGGCGCGGGGGGATGGGAACCGGTGGGGCTGAGAAGGAGAACAGGATCTCGTCACGGGGTGGCCCCCTGACCGGACGCAGATCCGCCAGATCTTTAGAGACCAGAACCGACCGATCGATGCGTTCGAAGCCCAGGAGATCGGAATCGCGCTGCGGCAGGGCCTGCCGCAGGTTGAGATGGCCAGTATCACAATGGCATTGAAGATCCGCCATCTTGGGCATATGGCAATGGTGACCATCCGCCATGACCCGATGAGAATCCTCTCCCATCGGCATGGAGTGCTGCCCGAGGCCAGCCAAGGCACCCTGCCCCCAGGACAACAGCAATACCACCACTAACATCCAGGTGGTCAATCGCAGATTGTTGTCGTGGGTCAAGGACATCTTAAAATGTCTTACTTCTCAAAGCGTTCATTATGTTTCAGATAGAGACACGACGGGTAACGAAGGGTTCCATCATTGCGTGCTGGATTTGATCAGATATCGTGACCGGTCACAAGTCTGTCCCATCCCTACCGATCCACGGTCGATTTACCTGACACATCGATCCGGTCAGTAACTCTACGCCCATGCCATTTCACGAGTATCGTGGCAATGATCGGCACCAATGTCAGCCCACCCAGCAACAGCACGCTAGCAAGCACCTGCTCCAGGCTCGACGAGGTCAACTCACCGCCGAAGTGGGCCAGCAGAAAACTCGCGGGGATAAGACCTGTCAAGGTCGCTAAGGCAAATCGCCAGGTCGTGATTGGGGTCAACCCGGCACCATAGCTCACCAGATCGAAAGAGAGGAAGGGTATCAGCCGCGAAACGAATACCATACCCATCAGGAAATTCTGGGAGCCCAGCCAGCCCAATCTCAAGCGGCTGCCGAATACCCTAACCATCAGCTCATAACCAAGCAACCGGGCAATCCAAAAAGCTCCCATTGCCCCGCTGGCGGCACCAGCCACCACATAGACAGTGCCCCAGGTATGCCCGTAGGCGGCGCCGGCCGCCAAGGCAATCGGTGCGCTGGGAATGGGATTGATAATGATGGCTATCGCCATCAGAACGATAATCGTGACCGGCCCCCAATACCCCAGTTCCGAAATCCAGGCTTTCAGCTCATCGACATCTGTGACAGTGGCCAGCATCCCAAGCTCCTTTAGCAGGTAGTAAGCAGACACAAGAACCAGTACCAAAAGCCCGAGCAAAAGGATTCGTCGAATAACGGGATTCATCCGGTCATCTTTCACGACAAGTGTAAACAGAAATGCATCACCCACCCCTCTACTTGGGTGGCTTATTGCAACAGGCCGGAGGCGGTGCATGTGCATTGTCTCTGGCATTGGTATCGGTAAATTCAAACCAACTGCCCTTAAACCGACACCACCAATTGTCTAACGGCGGAAAGCCGGCGCTTTCCAGCGCCTCCACAATGGCTTGGTAAGCCGACTGGCTGGCGTCGTATCGCACGATGAGCTGGTGTTTTTCCACATCCGTAGCCATATTGCGGACACCCGATAAAGCACGGACTGCATCTTCCACTGCCATCGCATCGGCAGCATGAACCAGTGCCGGTATCTTGATCCTGCGCCTGACTTCCCAGGTGCCTACAGGTTTCATGGAATCTTGCGTTTTCATCACTTACTCCGGACTCTATTCAACCACCCAAATCCTCTCGTTTTTTCTCGAACTCCTCTTGATCAATCTCACCCCTTGCATAGCGCTCCTTCAGGATGTCCAGTGCAGACTTTTGCGTTTCAGGTGAATCATTACTACTCCCCCCAGCCGCCTTTACAGCCCACACAATCACAACGATCAAAAGGATCCAAAACAACCACATAAAGCCACCGCCAAAACCCATACCAAAACCGTTTCCCATCATGATCTCCTCTTCGTTAAATCGTTACTCGCCTGAGTCTGAGTGCATTACCAATCACGGACACCGAGCTAAAGCTCATGGCGGCCGCAGCAAGTATCGGTGATAACAACAGACCAAAAACGGGATAGAGCGCACCGGCGGCTACCGGCACACCGAGAGAATTGTAGATAAAGGCGAAGAAGAGGTTTTGGCGGATATTGCGCATGGTCGCCCGGCTTAACCGCCTGGCACGCACGATGCCGCGCAGGTCACCCTTGACCAGGGTCACGCCGGCGCTCTCCATCGCCACATCGGTACCGGTACCCATAGCGATACCGACATGGGATTGCGCCAGAGCTGGGGCGTCGTTGATGCCATCTCCCGCCATCGCGACCGTATGACCCTCCGCCTGGAGCTTTCTGACGATCTCGGCCTTCTGGTCCGGCAGCACTTCGGCCTCGACCCGGTCGATACCAAGCTGGTCAGCCACAGCCTGAGCGGTCGTTTGATTATCACCCGTCAGCATGACCACCTTTACACCCTCGACATGCAGATCACGAATGGCCTGTGGTGTAGATGCCTTGATGGGATCAGCCACACCAATCAGTCCGGCAGCCTGACCGTCAATGGCCACGAACATGACCGTCTGTCCCTGTGCGCGACCAATTTCGGCCTCTGCAAGCAAATTGCCCGAATCAATCGACAGCCCCTCTAGCAGTGTGAGGTTGCCGAGCGCCACCGTTCGCCCATCGACAGTGCCGGTCACGCCTTGGCCTGTGATCGATTCGAACCGGTCAGTGGAAGCCAAGCTGACACCCCTCTCCTCGGCACCACGGACAATGGCCTCCGCCAGCGGGTGTTCACTGGCCCGTTCCAGACTGGCGGCGAGACGCAGCATCTCATCTTCTTCGAAACCTTGGCTGACCTGAATGGAAACCAGCTGCGGCTTGCCCTCGGTCAGGGTGCCAGTCTTGTCCACCACCAGGGTGTCCACCTTCTCCATAATCTCCAGCGCCTCGGCGTTCTTGATCAGTACGCCCAGGGTCGCCCCCTTGCCGGTACCGACCATGATCGACATGGGTGTCGCCAGCCCCAACGCACAGGGACAGGCGATGATGAGCACCGCCACGGCATTGATCATGGCGTGGGCCAGGCGCGGCTCGGGGCCAAAAAAGCCCCAGACAATCAGAGTGAGTACGGCGATCATCACCACCGCTGGCACGAAGTAGCCAGCAACGATATCCGCCAGCTTCTGGATCGGTGCCCGCGAACGCTGGGCCTCGCTGACCATGCGTACGATCTGGGCCAGCAGGGTATCACTCCCCACTTTCTCCGCCTGCATCAGCAGGCTGCCAGTGCCATTTACGGTGGCACCAATCAAGGATTCACCCCGGGTCTTCTCGACCGGTATCGGTTCCCCGGTGACCATCGACTCATCGACAGCACTACTGCCGTCGGTCACCACGCCATCCACCGGCACTTTCTCTCCTGGCCTGACTCGAAGGATGTCGCCAGGCATAACCTGTTCCAGCGGAATGTCATCTTCGGTGCCGTCCGCACGCACGATGCGTGCCGTGTTGGGGGCCAGCCCCAGCAACAGCTTGATGGCCGCATTGGTGCGGCTGCGGGCGCGCAGCTCCAATACCTGCCCCAGCAGTACCAGGGCCGTAATCACGGCTGCCGCCTCGAAGTAGACGGGGACCGTCCCGCCTTCGTGCAGCATGTTGGCAGGAAAGATGGCCGGAAACAGCAGGGCGACGACGCTGTAGATCCAGGCCACCGCCACACCCAGTCCAATCAGGGTGAACATGTTGAGATTCCAACTCACCACCGACTGCCAGCCGCGCACGAAGAAGGGCCAGCCACCCCACAGGACCACCGGCGTGGCCAGGGTGAACTCGATCCATTGCACCGTCTTCATGGATAGACCGGCCGGCAGCCAGCTGGGCATGAGATCCGCCACCATCGCCAGCAAGAAGAGCGGCAGAGCCAGCATGGCGCTCACCCAGAAGCGCCGGTTCATATCGATCAGCTCTTCGTTTTTCTCCTCCACCTCGATAGTGCGCGGCTCCAGCGCCATGCCACACTTGGGGCAATTACCGGGATGGTCCTGCACGATTTCGGGGTGCATCGGGCAGGTGTATTCGGTGCGAGTCACCGCCACCGGTTCACCCATCGGCTCCAGAGCCATGCCGCACTTGGGACAGGGACCGGGATGCGCTTCCTGGATCTCCGGATGCATGGGACAAGTGTAGACAGCGCCGGCCACGGGCGGATGCGCAACATCCTTCGCAGCGTGATCATG
>NZ_AFOC01000102.1:0-11547 GCF_000224455.1 endosymbiont of Riftia pachyptila (vent Ph05) | reverse complement strand
TCGCCGGCCTGTTCAGCGCCGCCCTCTCGCTGGGTGGACAAGGCCATCTGGGTGAGCACTACCGCTACACCGAAGAGACCATCTACCCCGGCGATCCGCTCTATGCCATCGGCCTGTTTAAATCCTTTGACGAGACCGACCGCCAGGCGCTGATCAAGGCGCACGCCAGCGACCTGCTGCGCCAGTGGAAGCAGGATCATCCCGAACTGCTAGCGCGTTTCGACCGCAACGGTGACAGTCGCATCGACCTGGACGAGTGGGATCAGGCACGCCGCCAGGCCCATCGCCAGGCGACCCGGGAGGAGGCCGCCGCCGACCGCCAGAACCTACACACTCTGAGCAACACCGGTACCAGCCGCCGCCCCTTCATCATCTCCAGCCATGCCGAATTCAAGCTCGTCACCCGTTACAAGCGCATCGCCTTCGCCGCCATCAGCAGTTTTTTTCTCGCCGGCGGCATCGCCAGCTGGATGCTCGGCGTCCGACTGCTCAGCTGAACTTTGCTAGAATCGGCCGAACTCCAGCGTCCCACCACTGTCACACTCAAACAATCTCCAGAGCTGATCGAACCATGCGCCACCCGATCCTGATCCAGACCCTCATCCTCGCCAGCCTGGCGCTGCCCCTGCAGGCCAAGGATCGCCCCTTCATCGATGAGGCCGATCCCCAGGCCCGCGATGACCTGGAGGAGACAGTCTGGAAGGAGCAGGCGACCAAGCTGCCCGAACTGCCCAAGGCAGAGAACCTGGTGGAGTTCCAGGTCGACGACCCCAACAGCCGCTTTCGCTACTTCATCGACCGCAGCGCCCTGCAACTGGGCAAGGATGGCGTGACTCGCACCCTGATTGTGATCCGCTCCGCCAGCGGCGCCATCAACACCTCCTTCGAAGGCTTCCATTGCGGCGAACGCCGCTACAAGGTCTACGCCTATAGCGGTAAAAAAGGCCTCAAGGCGGTCAAGCGAGCAAAGTGGAAGCGGGTGATGAAAAGCGGCTACGGCAACTTCCGCGACCCGCTCTACAGCCACTACCTGTGCGACATCCTCACCGGCCTCCCCTACACCCCCGAACAGACTATCCGCGCCATGCAGAGCAACCAGTCGCTGCAGGAACGCCCCAGCTTCATCGACGACTAACGGTCGGCTAAACCCGCGAATCCCCACGGGGACCAGGCAGCCAAAAAGCTATAGAATCGCCGCAGATTTCCCACGGGGCCTGTGCCCCGCTGACAGATTCCTTACGGAGCCTACCGAATGTCCAACGCCCTGCTCGAGATGGAAGGCCTGCCCGCCTTCTCCCGCATCACCCCTGATCTGGTCGAGCCCGCCATCGACCAGCTACTGGCCCACAACCGGGCCGAGACCGAACGGCTGCTGCAACAGCCAAGCCCCTTCAGCTGGCACAACCTGATCGAGCCGCTGGAGATCCTCGATGACCAACTCAGCCGCGCCTGGTCGCCGGTCAGCCACATGAACTCAGTGGTCAACAACGATGCGCTGCGCGCCGCCTACAATGCCTGCCTGCCAAAACTGAGCGAATATGGCACCGAGATGGGGCAGAACGCCGAACTCTGCGCCGCCTACAAGGCCGTCGCGGAGGGGGATGAGAGCCTCGATCCGGTGCAACGTAAACTGCTCGATAACGCCCTGCAGGATTTTCATCTCTCCGGCGTCGATCTGCCCGAGCAGAAAAAGGCGCGTTTCAAGCAGATCAGCCAGCAGCTCTCCCAGCTCACCAGCAAATATGAGGAGAACCTGCTCGATGCCACCAACGCCTGGAGCAAACGGATCGACGACCCCGAGGCCCTGGCCGGCCTGCCCGAGTCGGCCCTGGCGCTGGCCAAGCAGACCGCCGAACAGCGTGGCGAGAGCGGCTGGCTGCTGACCCTGGAGTTTCCCTCCTATCTGCCGGTGATGAACTATGCTGATGACCGCGAGCTGCGCCGCGAGGTCTATGAGGCCTTCGCCACCCGCGCCTCCGATCAGGGCCCCCACGACAAAGCGTTCGACAACAGCGAGCTGATGGAGCAGATCCTGGCGCTGCGCCATGAGCAGGCGCAGCTGCTCGGCTTCGCCAACTATGCCGAGCGCTCCCTGGCGCGCAAGATGGCCCGCTCAACCGATGCGGTGATGGCGTTTCTGCACGATCTGGCCGAGCGCTCCCGTCCCCAGGCCCAGCGCGAGCTCGAAGAGCTGCGCCAGTTCGCCCGTGAGGAACATGGCATGCTGGAGCTGCAGGCCTGGGACATTGGCTACTACAGCGAGAAGCTGCGCCAACACCGCCACAATATCAGCCAGGAGGAGCTCAAGCCCTACTTCCCCGAGACCAAGGTAGTGCCCGGTATGTTCGCAGTGGTGGAGCGGCTCTACGGCATCCAGATCAAGGCGATCGAGGGGGTCGATAGTTGGCACCCGGATGTGCGCTTCTTCGAGATTCGCGACGCCGACGGCCAGCTACGCGGCCAGTTCTATCTCGACCTCTACGCGCGACCGAAAAAGCGCGGCGGCGCCTGGATGGACGATTGCGCCAGCCGCTTCTTCACCGATCAGCTCGATCAGACCCCGGTGGCCTACCTCACTTGCAACTTCTCACCGCCAGTGGGCGAGCAGCCGGCGCTGTTCACCCACGACGAGGTGGAGACTCTGTTCCACGAGTTCGGCCACGGCCTGCACCATCTGCTGACCCGCATCGACTACCCAGCAGTGGCCGGCATCAACGGCGTCGCCTGGGATGCGGTGGAACTGCCGAGCCAGTTCATGGAGAACTTCTGCTGGGAACGTGAGGCACTCGACTTGATCTCCGGCCACTGGGAGACGGGCGAGCCGATCCCGGACGACCTCTACCAACGCATGAAGGCGGCCAAGAACTTCCAGTCGGCGATGCAGATGGTGCGCCAGCTGGAATTCTCGATCTTCGACTTCCGCATCCACCGGGAGTACGAGCCGGCCCACGGCGGACGCATCTATGAGATCCTCGATGAGGTGAGGCAGCAGGTCTCGGTGCTGATCCCGCCGGCCTGGAACCGCTTCGCCCACGGCTTCTCCCACATCTTCGCCGGCGGCTACGCGGCAGGCTACTACAGCTACAAGTGGGCAGAGGTGCTCTCCGCCGACGCCTTCTCCCTATTCGAAGAGCGGGGCATCTTCGACGCCGAGACAGGGCGGGCCTTCCTGCAGGAGATTCTGGAGCAGGGCGGCTCGAAGCAGGCGATGGAGCTGTTCACCACCTTCCGCGGGCGGGAGCCACAGATCGATGCACTATTGCGACATAGCGGCATAACAGCGGAATAAAGCCGGAGAATCAGAGCAGCGGGGTGTAGATAGCACAGCCTTAGGAGCCTCTGAATAAGTCTGGACGAAGTAGATCGCAATTCAGAATGTTCAGATTTGAGGCGCAAATCGCACCTAAAGCTACCGCTCCCTGCTTACGCGCTTCCCCTACAGGGATGTAGGGGATAACTGGCTATTGCGAATGACTGCATGGATGCAGGAGGTAGAGCAACGCAAGGCGCAGTTGCCGAGATTTGCAACGAAAAAGCTGAATCTTCTGGACGCAAGATACGAGTTCATGACTTGTTCAGAGGCTCCTTAGTCATCATCGTCATCGTCGGTCGCCATGTCGATCACCGCACCGCCTACCTCGAACGGAATCTCGACCACCTCAACGGCAGCGCCGACCACGACGCCGGTGACCACCACTGCGGCACATCCCTGCACGCTCAGCAATAGCAGCAGCAACGAGACAAGCTTTACTCTCTGCATCCTTTTTCCCTGTCGACTGGAACAAGTGCAGCATAAGGTAACACCCTGCCTACCGACGCAGCCAGCGTGCTGTGTCACACTGGCCGAGCACCGATGGCAGGCGGGGCGCTGACGATCAACGAATCTCTTCCAGGCTCTGCTGGCGGATATAGACCCGCGGCGTAATCAGCCCATACCCCTGTCGCTGCCAGTGCAGCAGTTCGGCGAAGGCGGAGGGGACCACCTCGACAAAATCGTGGAACTCCTCGACGCTATAGCCATAGTCGCTGGCAGCCAGACCACAGACCTTGAACTCAACACCCAGCAAGGCGTAGTAGCGCATCCGTTCCACCTCTGTCCGGTAACGCTCGTAGTTCTTTTTCGCCAGGGTAACGATCTCGGTGCCATGCACCACCACCTTGATCTCCATGAATTCCGGTGCCATGTCGTAGGGGGAGTCCATCAGCGGATTGATCAGTGAGCGGATCCAGTAGAGCGCACTGCCCATCTTTGCCGGATCGTCCAGATAGAAGTCGTAGACCGCCTTGGGCGGTTCGTAGGCTGGCTCTACCTCTTGCCCCGCCTCAGCCGTCAGGCTTATCGCCAGAACCCCACAACACAGCAGCAGCTTTTGGATTGCCATAACTCTCTCCCCAGGAAGGTTCCGTAGTAAAACCGTCCCCATGTGTGATTCCTACTACTTACCTCCTGGAGGAGAGCGACGTCATCACCAACCAAATATCCGCCAACCATCTCCTGCTTGCTCAGATCTGCAGCGCATCCAGGGTCCAGCCGACGCCGCCGACCTCCACCTCAGGATGGCGCTTGCGCATGCTGCGTTCAACCGCAGCAACCCGTTCGCGGGGCAGATCCACCAGCAGCAGGATCTCGCCATGGCGGATTGCCGTACGGCACTCATCGAGATGGGCGTGAGGCAGATGGCGCACAAAGTGGCGGCCCGCCAGATAGGTCAACCCCATCACCAGCAGTGCCGCCAGGGTCACGCCGACACTGCCGCTAAAGGCCGCGGCAACAAGCACCAGCAACGCGGCAAAGAAGAGCAGCAGATTAAGATCCCAAAACCACTGCTCCAGCCTGGCCGCAAAGTCACTGCGCTGGCGCACGCTCGCCTCGGGCAGCCCCTCGATATCCACATCCTGACGGGCGATGGTGTGGATATGACGCCTCGCCACTCCCATCCCGGTCAGATCGACCACCGCCCGTTCAGCAAACTTACGCCCCGGAAACAACAGATAGACTCGTCTTAACATCACTGCCTCCCCAGGCCTAACCTTCAGCTACATAGTCATCGCTATCATTGCCCTGCACTACCTTGCGATCCTCCAGCTCCATTGCCAGATAGGTGCGCTTATTGGCCTCTGTCTCGAAATAGATCTCTAGACCATTGTCGCCATCCCCCTCATAGACACAGGGGTGCATCTCAGGGTTGCGCACCTCATGCAGGGTGATTGGATCTGTGGTGGTTCGAATATGCATAATTATCATCCTCGTATCGTTACTACTTAGGTATAGATAACCAAGTAATTTAATCAAGAATAATGGCGGCATAATTGTTCCGAAGAAAGTGTGGGTTGGGTCTACCCAGCTGGAGAAACGCGCGATTAACCCTCAAAAAGCTCGAAAAAGAGCGTGTAGAAGACGCTTGCCAGCAGCAGGCTAAAGAGGGTAATAGGGATGCCGATGCGCATCCACTGGGCGGGGGAGATACGGGCGCTGTCGATACCGCACTTCTCCGATTCGCTGACCGCAATCAGGTTGGCAGTGGCGCCGATGTGGGTGCCGTTGCCGCCCAGACCGACGCCGATCGCCAACGCCCACCAAAGCGGGGTGATGTTGACACCGTGGCTCTCCAAACCAAGGATGATCGGGATCATGGTGACGGTGAAGGGGATGTTGTCCACCACCGCACTCAGCGCTGCCGCTGCCCACATCAGTAGCAACCCGGCCAGCAGCAGTCTACCCGGCTGGCTGGCGAGCCCGGCCAGCCAGGTACCCAGCAGGTCGAGCAGGCCGGAGGCCTCGACCCCGCCAACGATGATGAAGAGCCCGCAGAAGAAAATCAGTACCGACCAGTTGACCTCGCCGAACAGCGCCTCTGGCTCCGGGGCCAACAGCAGCAGCGCCAGCGCCAGGCCGATGAAGGCAACATAGGCGGGGTAGAAGTGGAAGTGATGGTGGACGAAAAAGAGCAGGATCACCAGCGCCAGCACCGAGAGGATCTTCTTCAGCGCCAGTGGGTCTTTGATCGCGTGGGTCTCTACCAGCTCACGCGCCTGAATGCCGCCGGGACGCAGCTGTTCGCGGAACAGAAATAGCAGCAGTCCCACCGTACCGAGCCAGACAAACAGAATCGGCGGCCCCATGTGCAGCAGAAACTGGCTGAAGTTGAGCCCACCGGCACTGCCGATCATGATGTTGGGCGGATCACCCACCAGGGTCGAGGCGCCACCAATATTGGAGAGCATCGCCTCGGCCATCAGGTAGGGCATCGGGTTGAGCTTGAGCAGGCGGCAGATCAGCACCGTCAACGGGGCGAACACAATCACCGTGGTAACGTTGTCGAGGATCATGCTGATCAGGCTCACCGACAGCGAGAGGTAGATCAGTAACAGCCGGGGATCACCTTGGGCGAGACGGGTGATGCGCACCGCAGCATAGTCGAAGGCGCCGGTGGGGCGCAGCATCGAAACCAGCATCATCATCCCCGCCAGCAGGAAGATGGTGTTGGCATCGATTGCCTGTAGCGCTGCCTCCTGGGAGTAGAAGCCGAACCCCATGCCGACACCGATCATCACTACCGCGCCAAGGATCGCCGCGTGGGTGCGGTGCATCCATTCGGAGAAGATCAGCACATAGGCCAACAGCAGGATCGCAGCGGAGAACTGCATCTCTCCGGTAAACAGTGTCGCCGACTCGCTCATATGTCGCTGCACTCGCGGCTAGTGAGGAGTTTGGCTATGCCCATGCGAGTGATCACGCCCCGGTAGTTGTCATCCGCATCGGTGACAAATAGATAGCCGGTGTTGAACTGCTCCATCAACGCCAGTGCCCGCACCGCATGGGAGTCGCAGTGCAGGCGGATCGCATCCTCCAGCAGGTAGTTCTCAACCGGCGCGGAGAGTACCTCCTCGGCGTGCACCTCGGGCAGATTCATGTGGTCGATGTCATCCCCCAGCAGATGGCCACCGAGGATCAGATCACGCGGCACGCAGCATTCTCGAAATGCGTGGCGCACCGAGAAACGGCCGGCGATGCGGCCCTCCGCATCCACATAGGGGATGCCCGGCACATCCTTGTCGACACACTCCTGCAGCGCATCACCAAAGCTCATGCCGGAACGCACCACGCTGGTCTTGATAAGGATCTTGGCAAGGTTCATGGCGTCTCATCCATCAGTGGCCGCATCGCGTGCAGAATGTTGGGAAAGAGATGCTTATTCTGCCGCTCCTGCATCGCCAGCAGCTGTTTCATCTGGGCACGCTGGGAGGGGGCGGTAAAACACGCGGGACAGCTGTCGGGGATGATCGGCAGCCCCGCATCCCGGGCGAAGGCGCGGGTCATACTCTCACGACAGTACACCAGCGGACGGATGATCCGGATATCGCCTGCGTTCATTCCGATAGTGCGCCTTCATGGTGCGCAGCTGGCCGCCGTGGAAGATCGACATCAGCAGGCTCTCCGCCAGGTCGTCGAGATGCTGTGCCAGTGCCAACACATTGTAGTCCTGCTGGCGGCAGGTGGAGTACATGATGCCGCGCTTCATGCGCGCGCAGTAGGAGCAGAAAGAGTCGCCGTCCATGCTCTTCTTGGCGTCCTCCATGATCGGCTGTTCACGGTAGAACCAGGGCACACCCAGCCGGTCGTAGTAGGCTTTGAGCGGCACGGGATCGAACCCCTCGACCTCCGGGTCGACGGTGATCACCCCCAACTCGAACTTCACCGGCGCGTAGGTTTGCAGATGACTGAGGATCTGCAGCAGCGACAGCGAGTCTTTGCCGCCGGAAACCCCGAGCAGAATGCGGTCACCCTCACGGATCATCTCGTAGTCAGCAATCGCCCGGCCGACCTTGCGCAGCAGGGACTTGGGTGGTTTGGCATAGTCACTCATAGCTGGCAATTCTACACCCGCAGGACGGTCGTCGCCGAAACCAATTCGACCATTGTATTTCACCGCAAAATCCCCCATCTTGATGATCCAGCTTCAACCAACGGAGAGAACAGCATGGATGTATTTGTATTGGCAGTACTCGCATTGGCCATCGCTCTGCTGGTGCTTGGCGCCAAACGAGTGCCCCAGGGGATGGAGTACACGGTGGAGCGGTTTGGCCGCTATACAAAGACCCTGCGCCCAGGCCTCAACCTGATCGTGCCGGTGATCGACCAGGTCGGTAACAAGCAGAACATGATGGAGCAGGTGCTCGACGTGGCCTCCCAAGAGGTGATCACCAAGGACAACGCGATGGTCAGGGTGGACGGCGTGGTCTTCTTCCAGGTGCTCGATGCCGCGAAGGCCTCCTACGAGGTGAACGACCTCTTACGCGCGATCCTCAACCTGACCATGACCAATATCCGTACCGTGATGGGCTCGATGGATCTGGATGAACTGCTCTCCCAACGCGACACGATCAACGCTCAGCTGCTCACCGTGGTGGACGATGCCACCACCCCCTGGGGCATCAAGGTGACGCGCATCGAGATCAAGGACATCGCCCCGCCGCAGGATCTGGTGGAGTCGATGGGCGACAGATGAAGGCGGAACGCGATAAGCGCGCCCAGATTCTCGAGGCGGAGGGCACCCGCCAGGCGGAGATCCTGCGTGCCGAGGGCGAAAAACGGGCAGCGATCCTCAAGGCCGAAGGCGAAAAGGAGGCGGCCTTCCGCGAGGCGGAGGCCCGCGAGCGACTCGCCGAGGCGGAGGCTCGCGCCACCGCGATGGTCTCCCAGGCGATCGCCAAGGGTGACATCAACGCGATCAACTACTTTGTCGCACAGAAGTACACCGAGGCACTGCAGAGTATCGCCTCGGCAGAGAACCAGAAGGTGATCATGATGCCACTGGAGGCCTCCAGCCTGATCGGCTCAATCGGCGGCATCAGCGAACTGGTGAAGCAGGCGCTGGGCAAGCGGGGAGATGCCTGATGGCGTTGCTGCAGCAACTCGACTACTGGCACTGGCTGATCCTCGGCGTGCTGCTGGTANTCCTGGAGATCTTCTCGCCTGGAGTGTTTCTGATCTGGATGGGGCTCGCCGCCGGTCTGGTCGGGCTGCTACTGCTCGCCTTTCCCGAACTCGGCTGGCACTACCAGCTGCTGGGGTTCGCCCTGTTCAGCGTCGCCAGCATCCTCGCCGCCCGCAGCTTTCTGCTGCGCCATCCAATTCAGACTGATCAGCCGAGCCCTTAACCGGCGTGGCGAGCAATATCTGGGGAGGAGTTTTACCCTGGAAGATCCGATCATTAACGGTGAAGGCAAGATCCGCGTCGACGACACCACCTGGAAGATCCGCGGCAACGACTGCCCAGGCGGCAGCCAGATCAAGGTCATCGGCGTGGATGGCGTGGTGCTGTTGGTGGAGCAGAGCCGCTAAGCGGCCGGCTGAAACCGAATTTTATCGGCAGCGGTTCAGACCTTGACGTCCACATTCTGCCCAAGGGCACCGTGCGGTTTAGGTACCGAGTTGAGCAGTTCTATCGCCATCTGACCCTGCTCCTCAGTCACCTGTTTCTGCTTTTTCAGCATCGCCGTCACCAGCTGGGAGTTTGTGTCGCCCTGCTGCGGCCGAGCCGCCTGCTGGGCGGCGCCAATGGAGTCGATCATGCCTACACCTCTGTCGATGGATGGGACAATCAGACTATCGGCAGCCAGCAGAATTGTTGAGTAATCTGCCACAGGTCGTGACTCTGCTTCCCCTGCCGGTCAAATAAGCGACCGCAACAGCGCTTCCATCCGCGGCTTGTCAACCGGGTGCTTCAGCACCTCATGCAGCGGTAATATCTCATTGAGTTTATCCACATAGTGCCGCTCGGCCGGCTCAACCATCACGATCACCTGAGCCTGCGGGGCATACTTCTGCAGGCTGAAGAGAAACACATCGAGATTGCTGATATTCACCCCGGCGTAATTGTTGCCATAACCATAGAAGAACTCACAGACAACAATATCTGGCGCTCGCCCCTTCAACTGGCTGATCGCCTTGCGCATGGATTTAAAGCTGAGCACTTCCAGCCCCAAGCGCTGGTAAAGGGGAGCGAAATCCGGGTGTGTGGGAGATTCAATGATCGAGTAGAGCAGGGGCTGAGACACTCTTTATCACCTTGCCGCCTGCACGGCGATCTAAACTGGAGAGGGGGGCGATTGTAACGATTAGACCACGACAACCAAAACTCAGAGTAAGACAAGGCCGAGTCAGCAATGAACGCGCCCATGCAACGCATCTTTCAGGTAGACGATGACTATCGGCTGATTTCGCGCCTCTTCATCAAGCTGCTGGCGCTGATCTATCTCGCTGCCTTCTACTCATTGTCGGGCCAGATCGTCGGCCTGGTGGGAAGCAACGGTATCCTGCCATTCCAGGAACAGCTGCGGAACAGCTTCGCCGCACAAGGCTATGCCGCTTGGTGGCAGATCCCCAATATTTTCTGGCTCTCCAGCCACGACTGGGCGCTGCAGGCTGCCAGCTGGGCTGGTTCACTCTGTGCTCTGCTGCTGCTTGCCGGCATCCGGCCACGCGCCATGCTGGTTTTGCTCTTCGTTCTCTATCTCTCCCTGACCCAAGCAGGGCAGTTTTTCCTCAACTTCCAGTGGGACTATTTACTGCTGGAGGCGGGCTTCCTGTCGATCTTCCTGGTCGATCGGCCAACCCGGCTGATAATCTTTCTGTTCCACTGGCTGCTGTTCCGCCTGCGCCTACTATCCGGCCTCTCCAAAATCCTCAGCGGCGATCCCAGCTGGGGCAGCCTGACCACCCTGGAATACTATTTCGAGACCCAGCCGCTTCCCCATATCGGTGCCTGGTACGCCCACCAGCTGCCGGAGGGGTTGCTGATGGCGGCCACTGCGCTGGTGCTCTTCTCGGAGCTGTTGCTGCCGTTCTTCATCTTCCTGCCACGACCTTTTCGCATCTTTGCCGCGCTGTCTACCACCCTGGTGCAGATCGGCATCATCGCCACCAGCAACCATAATTTCATCAACCTGCTGACGATCCTGCTCTGCCTGTTCCTGCTCGACGACCGTTTTGTCCGGCGCCTGTTACCGGCGAAGTGGCACAAGGCTTCACCCCCTCTGCCTCAGCATTCAGGTCACAGTCGCTTCGCGCCAGTGATAAGCGGTCTGGCCGCCGGCTTCATCCTACTGGTCAGCCTGAGTCTCGGATACCAGATGATCTCAGGCCGGAGTCTGCCGGAACCACTCGCCAGCATCGCGTTTACCGGCCATCAATTTGGCCTGGGCAACGTCTACCACGTCTTTCCAACCATGCAGCGGGAACGCCATGAACTGCGGATCGAAGGGAGTCAGGATGGAATCGAGTGGCACGCCTATCGCTTTCGCTACAAGCCGGGGCCTCTCGATCGGCAGCCGGCCTTCATCATTCCACATCAGCCACGCCTCGACTGGATGGTCTGGTTTGTACCGACCCAGGCACCGGAGATGCTCTATTGGTTTGACAGGCTGATGTTGCGGCTGGGGAAGAACACACCGGAAGTGACTGGGTTGCTGGCGCATAATCCCTTTTCCGATAGGCCTCCGCGCTATTTGCGAGTATTGGTCTATCGGTACCGCTTCACCAGT
>NZ_AFOC01000103.1:0-11459 GCF_000224455.1 endosymbiont of Riftia pachyptila (vent Ph05) | reverse complement strand
CACCCCAGCCCAGCCCTATCTGAAGCCTGCCCTGCAAAACAACAAGGCCAAGGCGGAGCGGCGCATCAGCCGCGCCATCAATGCCGCGCTGAAGGAGATGGGCCGATGATGGGAGCAAAAGCGCTGGAGCGCATCGACGACCGGCTGAATGCCATCCAGCCGGTGCTAGAGGCCGCCCTGCCGGGTCGATTGGTGGAGCGTGGATTCACCCCATACGAGACACGCAGCCAGCCAGAGCTGTTGCAGGGCGTGGTCAACCTGGTGGCCAGCGACGAGGGCCACTACAACGCCGCTCGAGGCATGGCCGCCAGAGAGGGCACCCTGCAGCTGGTCCTGTCCTGTCACCTGCAGGTAGAAGAGGCCCAGACCAGCGCCGAGCTGCAGCAGGCCGAGATCGACCTGGCGGAGCAGATCAAGGCTTTCGTGCGTGGTGGGGTGCAGGGCATGAGCCTGTCGCTCGAAAGCCTGCAGCTCTCCCGCCAATTGGAACACCCCTACGGCTGGGTGGTGGCGTTTATCAATATCAGGCCGCCTGCGGCCGCAACACAATGAGGCAACTATCATGAGCGAACAATTCGACTCGATCTATTGGCGCGGCCAGGGGCCGCTCTTTCTGGCCGCACGGGACGCCGCCGGCCAGCCGCTGGGGTTCAGCTTCGTCGGCGATGTGGAATCCGTTGAGGGCTCCCCCTCGGTCTCACGTCAGGACATCAAGGAGAACGTCACCGGCCAACGCAATACCGCCGCTAGCTTTATCACCGAGCAGTCGACCGACATCACCATCAACTTCAAGTCGGCCAAGCCAGCCCATCTTGCCCAGGCGCTGCAGGCAGACCTGACCGTCAAGTCAGCTGGCAACGTCTCCGCCGAGTCCCACACTGCCTACCATGACAAACTGATCAAGCTGGCCAACGTGAAGGTCTCGAACGTGGCGATCTCGGGCTCTGCCGAGGGTACTGATTTCATTACCCATGCGGATGAGGGCATGGTCGAGATCCTCTCCACCGGCAACATCGGCGACGGCGCAGCGATCACCATCGGTTACGACTTTGCTGCGCAGAAACATCTCTCGGCCAACCCCAGCAACACCGAGTTCATGATGACCTTTCCCGGCATCAATACCGCCAATAACGACAAGCGAGGTCGTTGCACCGTCTACCGCATCACCATTGATCCGGCATTCCTCTCCCTGATCCAGGGTGACCAGGAGATGTCGCTTTCGGTCAAGGCCAAGATGCTGATGGATGACTTGCGCCCGGTGGGCGATCAGCTCTATGGCTGGGAATTTGAAGACTGATGGCTGAGGATCTGGAAACCCTCTTCCCGGATGCGGATCTGATCCTCAATGGCGAGCCGGTCACCGTGCGGGAGTACCGGTTCCTGGATGGCCTGAAGGTCGCTGCCATGGCCCAGTCGTTGATGGCCGGCCTGGCTGATCTCTTCCTGGAAGAGACAGCTCCTGAGGCGTTCGACTTTGCAGCTCTCGAGGCGGTGTTCGGCTCCATGCCAGGCCTATTGGTCGAACTGCTGAGCATCAGCACCGGCAAGCCACAGGAGTGGATTGAAACGCTCTCCGATGATGACGGCCACACACTGATGATGACCTGGTGGAGGGTCAACAGCGGTTTTTTCGTCCGCCGCCTGGCTGCCCCGCTGGTAGCCAGGCAAAGGGCGAACGCTCAGGCTGGGGTGGCGTCTTCGCCAAACTGATCCGCCACGGCCATCAGCGGGAGCAGCTGCCGCACTACACCCGGCGGCAGCTGGAACTTTACTTCAGGCAGGCAGAGCGGCAGGAGGCGGCAGACAGGGCCGGTCGGATCGTGGATATCCGGGCGGCCTTGTCGAAGGAGGGGGATCGGTTGATCAAGGCTCTACGTGATTGAGCGCAGGCCCATTGGCCAAGTCGCCGGCGTGATGTGTATCTCCAGAGCAAGGGCGCGGGCCACTTTGAGCACCACGGCAAAAGAGGGGTTTCCCTTGTCGGACCAATGCCTTAGTTGGTTAATGCATTCACAGGGGCCACGCTGCGTTGTGTAACCAATTGATTTAACCCATAATTAAGCCAATAAAGGCATAACGCAATCAAAGCGAAAAGCCCGGCCACCGCAGCAGCGGTGCCGGGCTTTTTGCGTTTAGGGGCACCGATGCCAGCTGCAGACAAAGAGTTTCTGATCCGGGTCAAAGCGGATATTGAAAAGGCGGTGGCGGACATGCGCCGCATGGCGGCTGCCGTGGAGAAGGAGGGCAGGAGCGCATCCAAGTCCAGCCGTGGCAATCAGGCGCTGGGCGGCTCTTTCAGAGCTTTGGCGGCAGGGGCTGCGGCCTACTTTTCTGTCGCTACCCTGATTCAGGGGTTGAAGCTGGCGGACGAGTTCAATGTGCTGCAGCAGCGCATCAAGGCCGCTACCCGTGAGAGCGGCGACTACGCGGAGGTCTCCAAGGAGATCTACGCCATCACCCAGCGCAATGGGTCGGCGATGGCGGATACGGTCAGCGTGTTTCAGGGCCTGGCCCGCTCATCCAAAGAACTCGGGGCGGCCAATACCGATATTCTGAAGGTAACCGAGGCGGTGCAGCAGTTGGGCATCATCTCTGGCGCCAGTCAGGGCGCCATGTCGGCCGGCCTNCTGCAGTTTGGCCAGGCGATGGCAGCCGGGGTTGTCCGCGCCGAGGAAATGAACAGCCTGCTGGAGAATATTCCCGAGGTAGCCAACCGGATCGCCAAGGGGATGGGCATGACGGTGGGCCAAATGCGGGCCGCGGTACTTGAAGGCAAGCTGCTGAGCAAGGATGTTTTCAACGCCCTGCTGAAACAGGCCCCGGAGATCGCCGACCAGTTCAAAGAGATGCCGCTCTCCTTGGCCCGCGCATCGCAGATGCTCTCAACCAGCTTCGGTAACTTTCTCTCTCAACTCGATCAGGCTACGGGCTTTACCAGCTTTCTAGCCGAGCAGATGCAGTCCATTGCACGCGGCATGGACAATGCCGGCGAATATATCAGCCCGACCGGCCTGAACCGATTCAACCTGCTGCTGGAGCGCCGCCTGGAGCTGGAAGAGCAGATCAATGGCATTGAGTGGTCGAGCAAGAACCAGCCGACCGAGTCACTCCGTCGCCAGTTGGCGGGGCTAAAGTCTGACCTGGATGCCGTGAATAAAGAGATGGCGGATATGCAGGAGCAGAAGCGCCTCGCATCGATGTCCCAAGAGAGCCAGGCGGCAATTAAGAGCGCCCGCAGTGAGTTGACACAACTGCGCGATGATTTGAGTACGGTTGACACTGAGATAGCAGCAAAATCGACGCAATTGCTCGGCATGGATCCAGTCAACACAACAGCCGAGATGGATCAGCTCGGGGCTGAGCTGGCGCGGCTGAAGAAACGTCAACGCGAGCTGACAAAGGCAGTGCAAGAGTCAGAAACGGCATACAACAGAGTGCTAAGTGCGGGCGTAGAAAGCACAGGATCGACAAAGGCCCAGCAACAGCAACTGGCCACTCAGATGGATCTGGTTAAGGAGAAATTGCAGGCGCAGATCACACTGTTCGGCCGGCAGAAGGAGGCGTTGCTCGCGGCCAAACAGGCTGCAGCGGAATTTGACGCATTTGCTGCGTCCGCCGCCACGACATTCAAGACCACCGGCGCACCAGAGGCTGATCTTGGACTCAAGGATGTGATGGCGCAGATGCGCACGGCCCGCGCAGCGCTTGATAAGGGCGAAATCAGCAGGCGGTGCAAGAGGCCAAGACCGCACTTGACCTGATCAACAAAGTGAAGGCGGGAGGCAAAGAGAGCGAGGCCATCCTGAAGTATTTCCTTAACCAGGCCACTCTGATCGGGAAGGAGGCCTCGGCCGGTCTGGTAGAGGGACAGCAGGCAGCGTTTGAACAGACAAAGGGGCAGATCACCAGCCTGTTAGCCGATGCGGAGCGGCTGAAGAGCCTGCAGGTGAGCTTCGACCAGGAACAGGCCGCACTGAATGCTGAGTTCCTGCGAGCCAGCCTGCAGGAGGAGTTCAACAACAATCCACTGGAGCTGCCGGTGATCTTGCGCAAGCCAAATACCGGTAATGCCAAGCTGATCGACAAGGCCCTGGAGAACCTCCCAGGCAAGGCTGGCGGCGGCCTGTTGCGCGGCCCTGGCAGCGGCACCAGCGACAGCATTCTGATGTGGGGCTCCAACGGTGAGTACATGATGCGGGAATCCGCGGTGCGCCATTATGGATCAGGCTTTTTCGATCGCCTCAACCAGATGCAGATCCCACGCTATGCAGACGGCGGGCTGATTTCGGCGCCTCAGCCATCCATTAACTTCCCGACACCACAAGCGGCCAGTGGCAGGCCCATCACCTTGGTGCTGAATGGCGATCGCTATGCCGTATCAGCAGATAACGACACCGCCGATCAGCTGGAACGGCGCCTCAGCCTCAGCGCCTTGAAACGAGGGAGCCGCCTATGATCCGCACCGCCGTCCTGGCCGGCATTGAGATCCCCCTGCTCGCATCGCTTGATATGCAGCAGACCTACGAGCCGATTGCCCGGGAGACCATCCACCTGATGGGGGATGGTTCTCATCAGAAACAGACCTTTGCTGGCACCCAGGGCAAGGTGCGTAGCGTAATCAGTGGCCGAGGCGCTATCCCCCCAGGGTTGGATGGTCTGGACGCCTCGGTGCCGCTGTTGCTCCAGTGTGGGGCAGAGCGCGCCACCATCAGCCAGGCCACCTCTGTGTTGATCCCCGCCGCCAGGCGCAGTGATGACGGTTACACCCCTTGGGGGCGGGCCTATGTGGAGAGTCGGTGGCAGCCCACAGCGGTGGCGATGACGGGTGACCTGGCTGCGTTGACGCCAGTCCCCAACGCCACCCTCTACCAGGTGCTCTGGTTCCCTGAATTCCAGGTCTTGATCGAGGGCGGGGTGCAGACCAGCGATGACCTGCGGGCGAGTGAGACCCAGTGGCAAGTGTCGCTTCTGCAGGTGTAAGTGGATTTTGATTGAGGAGGCAGTTTTATGGCGGTAAGAACACAGATCGGCTTTGTTGACCAGTGGTCTTCCACGCTGACCGCTGAGCTGGCGTCAGGCGTCGGCAATGG
Source organism: endosymbiont of Riftia pachyptila (vent Ph05) (assembly GCF_000224455.1). Taxonomy (NCBI): domain Bacteria; kingdom Pseudomonadati; phylum Pseudomonadota; class Gammaproteobacteria; species endosymbiont of Riftia pachyptila. The sequence continues at coordinate 6,369 of NZ_AFOC01000103.1, read as the reverse complement.
CTACATCGATCCGGCAGATCATGCTGCGATTAGCGCGGCAATCACCGCTGCCGCCCCGGGCCTCATTGACCTGACGCTTGATGATGGCGCCGGGAATTTTGAAGTGGTGCAGCTGACCGCAGCCACGAGCACAGACAGGATCTGGATTACTCGTGCAGTTGGCGGCACAGAGCAAACCTGGCCGATCGGCACGACGATTGAGGCGCGGTTGACGCAGCACGGCATGGGGCAGCTGGTCACGTTCCCGCGCCGTGTCACGCATTACACGCCAGCGGACGCATGGCCGTACATCAATATCGATGAATCTGAGGCGGTCATTGCGTTTAATGCCGACAAAAATGCAGAAATATCGCTACAGACAGCAATGGGAGGCAGCAACCATTTAATCGAGGTGCTGTTTCTGGTCGATCAGGACGCCACGGGCGGCCACACAATCACATTTTCCGCGTCTGCTTACCCCGAAGGTGTGGCTTGGGCAGGTGGTGTTGCGCCGACAGTCTCTTCTGGTGCGTATCGCCGGGATATTTTTCGATTTTATCGCCTAGATTCTGACCTGTTTTGGAGCGGTGAGGTTGTCGCCCAAAACATCGACATCACGCCGCCATAATGCTCAACCAGGCCCCGCTTAACGCTCACTCNTCAACTCGGCTGCCGGTAACGGTGGGCTGAACGAGGGTGAGGCTGTCCTGCTGCTGGAGCAGATCAGCGCTGAGGCTGGTTCCGGCGTTCTGCTGCTGGAGCAGGTCAGCGCAGAGCCGGGCATCGCTACGCTGTTGCTGGAGCAGATATCAACCGGACAGACCGGCGCCGCCTATCTCCCGCTGCAGCAAATCAGCGCCGAGGTGGGTGAGGCAGACCTGCTGCTGGAACAGAACAGTGTGCAGAACACAGGCCCGGCAACGCTGCGGCTTCAGCAGGCCAGTATTGTCGAGGCAGCCCCCACGCTCTATCTGCAGCAGGCGAGCGTCGAGGATGCTGCTGTCAGCCTGTGGAGGCTGTTTGCAGTTGTTGATGGCGTGGACATCAGCGCCAATCTCACCGGCAGCTGGAGCGTGGATGCCGAAGAAGGCGCGGCTCGCGTCGCGCAGATCACTGTGGTTCCGCCGGCCGGCCCCATTGACCCGCTGGACTGGGTGCGGCGCAACATCACGTTGCACTATGCGTCGGTTGACGCCGCCGGGGTGCCGCGCTGGTCTGCTCTGCTGTTTGCCGGGATCGTCGATGTTCCGGAGTATGACCCCAACACGCGGCTGCTCACGCTCAGCTGTACAGACCAGCTCAGGAGCGATTTGAGCGCATGGATGCTGCTGGGGTGGAGGCGACGGTCGGCGGGTACTATTCGCCAGTGATTTTTGATGAGACGGCAGACGGCTGGCAGCAGGCTCAGGATCGGTTATCGACACAGCAGGCCGCTTATGATCTGGACGTATCAGGCACCGGCAGGCTGACTGACTGGGTGCCAAAGGCAACCGCAGATTTTTCCCACGCCTCGGCTGACCACATCGACGGCACGCAACAGCTAGAGCTGGCTGATGGCCGTGCATTGGTCAACCAAGTGACGATCAATTTTGATTTCCGCTTTCAGCGTCTTCGGCAGCGAGATTATCAATACAACTGGCAGATGAACCCGCCAATTGGCTGCGAGTATCTCTACAATCCATTCGTCCTGCCGACTCGGGCAATGATCAAATCAGCCGCCGAGGCAACCGGGTGGGCGGTGCAATCTGTCGGCTACGTTGATCTCCCCCCGCCACAGTTTTTNCCTGCTACAAGGGCGGTGCGGCCTCGCAAATCGGCTGGGGAATCAGTCTCCAGAACACATTTTACGGCACCGTGGCTGTTGCTGATCCCGATCTCGCGCTGCTGTGCCAGGGCGCTTATATCAAGCTGTCGAAGCGCTGGGCGCAAACGATCACCGAGACCTACAGCATCACAGTCAGATCCGACCGCAGCGTGTCGCAAAACGGCACGATTGGAGCGGAGCTGAGCGGCAGCCTGGAGGCCGAGGCTGATACCGACACCTGGGAGCAGGATAGTCGCTTCACCGGGCTGTCTGTCGGTGCGGCGGCGGCGCCAAATGGGGACTGGTCAAAAGACGCAGTGACGGGCGAGGCAGATGGACGCGCCGCGCTGGAGTCGGCCCTAGAGACCCTGCAGGCGCGTGCGCGGGCGAGCATCGCCGCCAGCCACCGGCATAATTACGTCAGCTGGCAGGTGCCCCTGTCGGCGCAGATTGATCGGCATCAAACAGGCGAGCTATCAACACCCGGGCTGACAGCAAAGGGGAAGGTGTTTCAGGTTGTCCACAGCGGCGATATCGGCACTGGTGAGGCGGTTACTGATATCACTATCGCGCTGAGCCGCACGGGCGGAACGGGGGCGAATAACGACGATCTGCCGCAGGCACCGCCAGCACCAGACACCGAGGCAGACCCTGCAGCAAACCAGGGCAGCCGTACTGACCGCGGGCAATGCCGGGATGCACATCGGTGGCACCCAGGGAGCGCCGCCGTTCAGTGATGATTGGGCGGGGTTCGTGACGAATTACCAGTACGACAACAACCGCACAGACTGGTTTGATCCAGAGGCCCCAGGCTCTGTGGTTTACCCAGTGCAGTTCCGCGTGCCAACGCCTGAGATCGAGGATGAGGCGCGCCAGGCGAAGCAGGCGATGCAGGAGCAGACGCTCAATGTCGCTGTCCGCGTCGATCAACTATCAATCACGTAGGAGGCCAGCATGGCTATCGATTTTAAATTTTGGGCTGACGCGGGTTTGGCAGGGGTGTTGACTCAGATCTCTAGCCAGCAGCTGGTTGACGGGAGCAGTGCGGCAAATGATTTTATCGTCTATTTCGGGGCTCAGTCCGCATCAGTCAAAGCCGAAAACAGCACGGACCCAGGAACCGCTCAGCTCCAGGTCACAGTCGCCAGCAACGTCGCAGATTGGGCAGCCGGCGCGGTGGCTGCAAATCAGATCATGAAGCCCACCGTTGGCAACGGCTACAAATACCAGGCGCAGGGCTCAGGCACCGCCGTTACAGAGCCGGCCTGGCCGACGACCATCGGCGCGACAGTGGCCCAGGACGGCATCACGTATGAGTGCATCGACGAGATCCACGAGCCAGCTGAGTGCGTTTTGTCTGCTGACTCAGCCGGCCTTGGTACAAACACCCCAGGTGCGGCGCTTGATATCGGCGTATCCGTGACTGGCGGCGTCGCTGTCCCCATCTACCTGCGCGTAGATCAGGGCGCGCACCCATTTGGCACATATACAGATATAAAACTTGTGGTGCCTGACCTGCTGCAGTCTGCGATCTGATGGCTAAGCCGAAGCCAAACCGCTCTCGGGCCCTACAGGATCGCCTGAATAGCCTCACCAGCCGCTATGGCAGATGGCGCAACAAGAGCCACGCTGAGCGGCTCGGGAGCCCACTGGAGCGACCGCAGATCCCAGCTGGGGTTGGTGTGGGCGTGGCGGAGAAGGCCGGCGGCACTGGCGGTGGTATCGCGTCGCCGCTGACTGAGCAGCCAAACACACGCGTTTTTTTCGATCAGCCAATCACCAGCAGCGATGGGCTTTTTATCTTCGATGATCTGGTACCACAGACCGAAAAATATACCGACGCAGATGGGGCAGAGGTCGTGATCAATAAAGCCAATCCCTATGGCTAGATGTGGTTTCCCGTTCCATGGGCTTGTGCGCGGCGGGAAGCTGATGCTACCGAACGGGCAGAAAATCAATTATGAGCAGCCACCCGGAGTCACCATTGATAATTTGTATGAAGCTGGCGGCGGCAACGTCACGCTCTTAAAAATTCCGGGGCACACAATACCTGCTCGCTCTGATCCAGAGATTGCGCGAGATGAAAAGCACGGCTGGGAATGGCGCGACCATGCGTTGCTGTGCGGTGGGCGGCGGCGCTTGGGTGGGCAGGATGTCGGTAACATCTATATCGACACAAACGGGGTGCCGTGGCGCGTCTTGGTATCGTTCTACGCCACTGATACCGGCGTGACTTTTCTGGTGCGGCTGATTGGCCTGCTCGGCAGGTTTCCCGCTCAGCCGAGAATTCGTCGATCTGACGCTCATTGATTATGCGCAGCTGCCGCAGCCTGTTGACCCGCCGTGGACCCAGTGGCCGGTGATTACACTTAGCGTGCCGAACTATCTGGCGACCGAGGCAAACAGCACCGGCAGCCGGGTGTTGTGCCACCTGTATAGCGGCGCTTCAGCGGCGATTATTACCCGGACAAAAGCGGCAATTACCCAAACGTTGCGCAGCTCATGGGGGTATACGCTCTGACGATCTCCGGTGCTGGCAACCTTGATGATGACCAGCTCCCGCTTGGGGCTGGCATATCGGCATCCGTGGTGCTGTATAAGGACAGCGCGGCCCTATCTGTTACGCAGACGTTAGGCTATCAATCCACCATCAGCGTTGACGAGACCCGCCTAAATGCCGCGGGGCTGCCGACACTCACGGATGAGGTTACAGATTGCTGCTCACCGCCGTGCTCTGGCTCTGAGGCGACATATCAAGCGACAGGTGATTGGGTGTGGCCGGGCACAACAACAACGCACACGCTGAGCCATGGATACGGCACAGAAACGCGCAATGTCCTGCGGATTGTCTTTGATAGCACAGATTCAGAAGTTGAAATAGCCGAGACAATCCGGCACGAACGCACAACAACTTTTGATCGCACCCATACTGGAAGCGGCCAGCGAGTTGAGAATTTTGGAAGCGATTGCCCTGGCACGCTGCCTCCAGGCTGCGTTAGTTCTTCAGGTGTGATGCAGGAGATTGAAGCGGCAACGAGCGTGACGACTGACAGCTATAGAATCGACGCTGGCGGTGTGCACATAGCATCCGCTCCTGACCGCGTGAATTCTGTGTCATCACTGCAGACAGACAGCCTCACGTTTACCTGCTCGGGGACAACGTGGAATGATCCCTATATCGTCAGCACCGCATATTCGGTTACCCAGCGCGTGACGCTTGGCGGCACTGTTTTGCGTGACGAAACCAGCTCCGATATCTATTATGATTCTAGCGATGTGCAGCATCCCGGTGACGACCCAAAAGGCATGGTTGCTGAGTTTGGGTTTGCGCTAACGTCTGGGCAGATTGCCAGCCTGATCAGCAAGCGGGGGGTGTACCCTTCGGCGGGCGCCGATATCGAATACACCGAGATAAAAATAGGCCCACACGTAGCCGCGCAGGCCAGCAGCCCGGCTGTTTGGGTAGCCCCCAACATGACGTATTGGTATCTCGGCATCCACGGCAGCTATCAGCCAGTGACACAAGAGATAGAGATAGACCAAGAGCCTGTTTGTTTTGTGTGAGGGATCAAACCTGCTACCGTCCAGGCTGTCTGGCGGTCTATTACGCAATAGAGCGTGGTAGTGCTATCTGTAATAGACTGCCGCGGCCTATCTCTCTTTAGAGCTAAATAAAAATGGAAGAAATCAACTCACTGATAAACAAAGTTCTTCTCGTCGGCATTACGCTGATAGATAAAGATAATAATGTACTGAAGCAGATACAGGTGCACGGGAATATTGTGAGAGTAAGTTCAGATGGAATATCAATAATTAATAATAACACTAATAAAGAATTCACAATTCCTGCTGACTTTGAAAATATTACAGAAGCATCGCCTGGTGAATATAAGCTCCGCTCAACAGGTGAGGTTGTTATTGATCCTGACTATATCTCTAGTTGGACTGTGCATAATGCAGATGAAAATTCAGTAGACCTCTATGAAAGCGTTGGGTTTGGTGGTTATGAGCCAGCATAAATGCTCTAACAAAACGCTGCACCCGACGCTCCAGTCGCTGCGCTCCTTCCGCTCGGGTGAGCGCGGTCGTTATGCCTTTAAGTCATTGCAAAAATAAAGACGATTAAAATGGGAAGACGAAGACAAAAAGAAGGAGATTTGTTTACTGCAATAGCTGTATTAATTGCACTTCCGTTTTTAATGAATCCAAGTAAAGCAAATAGCTTTCTAGATTCATTACTTGGAATAGCAATTAAATTTTTCATTGTTTGTGCAATTGGCTATACCCTCTATTGGTTTTTCTCACGAAATAAACGAAAAAAAGAGCATTTAAAAGCTAGAGAATTTGTTAGCCGTAAACCAATAACGAATAAAAGAACTAATAACTCTATCCGTTCAGCAGAAAGAGACTTTTACAAGGTTTATAAAGAAAGCAAGGAAACCTCTCAACTGAATCAATCGTTTCAAAAAAAACCGGAAACATGGTCTAAAGAGCTAATTAATGCTCTTGAATGGAAAAAATTTGAAGAGCTTTGCGCAGAATACTTTAACGAAAAAGGGTACAAAGCCAAAGTTACTAGGGAAGGA
>NZ_AFOC01000104.1:0-11218 GCF_000224455.1 endosymbiont of Riftia pachyptila (vent Ph05) | reverse complement strand
GCGGCGATGGTACGTAACAGCTTCATGACTCTACCCACAGGATGGCCTATAAAAATGACACTCGAAGTATCGGTGGCAAAGGCAGGGGGCTTAAGTGACGAAGTCACATTTTCCTGTCAGATAGCCTGCATATCGCCTTGAGTTCAGCGATTTTGGGAGGAGGATCACGCCACCCCGCCAGGCAACGAGGCCGCTACGGCAGCCGACAGGAAGATAGATCAGGCAAAACGCTCATAAGCGCTGAGACAACGCTGCAGCATGGGCTGAAAGCTACCCGGCAGCGGCAAAGAGTCAGGGTCCAGAGCGGCCAGCATGTTTTTCAGGTGCACGCCCAGATCAGTATCGCCCACCATCTGCAGATGGCGCTGAAAAAACAGGGTATCCGGATCCTCACGGCCGGAGAGCAACAGCAGAAAATCGTAGGCGGTGCCGCTGACGGTCAGGTCCGCCTCATCCTTCACTGACAACTCTCTGATCATCCCCTCTTCCAGTGAGAGCAGGTAGCTAATGCCTGCATCGCACACCTTGATCCTCACACTGCGCCCCTCGAGAAAGTCAAGTTCCCCCTCCTCACGCTCGATAACCAGCAGACGATTCAGCAGCCGGCTCAGGATCAGGCTGTGCAGGCGCTCCGGAATCAGCCGACCGGGCAGGGCAAGCGGCTTGGGGAGACGCGGACGTTTGGCGATTTGGTTTATCATCGGACCCACTACCTCTGAAAAGCGGCTGGACAACAGGTTGCTGATCATAACAACAGTAACCGATATCTGCGACAATTTGCGGATCATGACAAAGCAACGGAATCCCTTCGACCTCGCCAACAACGAGGCCTACAAACGCTGGCGTGAGCAGAAGCTGACAGACTATCCAACCAGCCTGGACCAACTGATCGTGGAGATCGGCAATCCCCGCGATCTGCGCCAGAGCGAATACGACGCCCTGATGACCTGCTGTCGCAAAAGTAACATGGTGATCTGGGCTGGACTCTCAGGACACGATTCAGACAAGAACACCATCCGCCAGCTGGGCGAGCGATTTGGCCTGCACCGTCTCGATCACAACATGTGTGCCGACAATGACGCCATCACCTCACTCACCGTCCAGCCTGATGCGCTGCACCGAGGATACATCCCCTACAGCAACCGTCCTATCGCCTGGCACACCGACGGCTACTACAACCAACCAAAGGAGCAGATCCACGGTCTGCTGCTGCACTGTGTCGAGCCGGCTGCAAAGGGAGGGGAAAACGCGCTGCTCGATCACGAGATCGTCTACCTGCAGATCCGGGATTACCAACCCGCCTACATCCAGGCCCTGATGCACCCGCAAGCCATGACCATCCCCGCCAACCAAGTCGACGGCGAGATTCTGCGTCCGGCACGCAGCGGCCCGGTCTTTTCGATCGCCCCAGACGGCCATCTACACATGCGCTATACCGATCGCTCACGCAGCATCGAGTGGCGGGCAGATCCGCTGCTGGCAGAAGCCGTCAACTATCTCAAAGCGCTGCTAAATGCTCCCTCACCCTGGCACTTCCGCGGCAAGCTGGATGCTGGCCAGGGACTGCTGAGCAACAACGTCCTGCACACTCGCAGCGCCTTCAACAAGGACAAATCCCAACGGCTGCTCTATCGCGCGCGCTATTTCGACCGCATCCAGGGCACCTGAGCCGGAAACCTTTCCTTCCACCGCCGGTTGAACCCTGCCGACATTCTGTGTCACCATCCCGCGCCTTGGCCGCTATCGATCAGGTTGATGAAATGAGTAACGAGACCCCGATCCCCTTGGAGATCAATCTGCACCAGAAGTCACGCAAGCTGACTATCAGTTTCTCCGATGGAGCCAGTTTTGATTACCCCAGCGAATATCTGCGGGTCTTCTCCCCTGCGGCGGAGGTGAAAGCGAGCAGTGAACCGGTAACGGGTAAAGAATCAGTCAACATCAAGCGCATCGAGCCCCAGGGGCAATATGCAATCCGTCTGATCTTCGATGACGGCCACGACACAGGCATCTACTCCTGGGAGACCCTCTACGAGTTGGGGCAGCAATGGGAGACGAAGTGGCAGGCATACCTGCAGCGGCTTGAGGCGATCGGCTATCAGCGCGGCGCATCCGAAGTGGAGACCGACCGGCGCATCACCATCTACTATTTCTCCTGGCTGGTGCAGAAGCTGGGAAAACAGAGCGAAGAGATGATTCTTCCCGCCTCGGTCAGCAATATCGAAACACTGCTGACGCTGCTGCGCCGGCGCCGTCCCGACCGGGCGGACATGCTTGAGATGGAATCGATCCGCCCAACCGTCAATAAACAGTTCGCGGAGTCCTTCACACTGCTAGAGGATGGTGATGAGGTGGGTCTGATCCCGCTCTCCCCAACCCCACCGGCCACACCGAGCATGTAACGCGACGAAACTATTTCAGGCTGAAGCTAAGAGACTGCACATTGCCCTGACGTAGGATGGTGACTTCAAGCTGCTCCGCCTTTTTCAGGGTATCAAGCAGCTTGAAGGCCTGCCTCTCATCATCCAGCGGGATCCCGTTTACCGCTGTCACCAGATCGGATGGGCGAACGCCGAGACGATTGTAGAGCTTCCTGTCCTTCTGCGGCAGCAGCCGGTAACCCTTCAATTTTTTCCCCGAGCGCACCGGGACAAAGCGCAGGTGCTGCATAATCTTCAGCGGCTCTTTCTGAAACAGGTCCTTGTAGCTGCGCAGTGAGGTGTTGGCAGCGGTGTTGCCGGTGCTCCCGGAGGGGCGGGAACGCTTACCCCGGGTGGAGATGCCACCCCCCTTCGTCTTGGGGAATCGCAGCACTTCTGACTGGCCGTTTCGCAACAGCACCACCCGGTCGTTGTAGACCGCCTGAAGTTTCACACCCCCCACGCCTTTGATATTGGCCCCAACCTTATAGTGATCCTGCTTCGAGCCAGCCTTGCCGATGATCGCCGCCCCCTTCTCCGGGTTGTCATCGACAAATACTCCATGCAGGGTCAGATTCAGGCGGGTCTCCGGTGCACTCTTCTGGATCACCTTAGCGGAGTTGCTCTTGATCACCCCCGGGCGGCCAAACAGATGCAGGGAGGCGAGGCGCCGTGCCTCCTTGGCGATATCCAGCGCCTCTTTTTCAGGGGCCGCGCTCTGCTGGGTCTGCAGCGTGATTGTCTGTGTGGCGGGCTCCGGGATCAGCGACCAGGTGATGCGCGCTGCCAATTCGGAGATCAACAGCACAAGGACGACCACCGCTGCCTTTGGCAAGACCTGTTTCATCAGCGGGGCGAGCCAGGCGGGCACCTGTCGCTGATCGAGAAGCGAACCAAACACCCGTTGCAATGAGATGGAGATATCCATAGTTGTTCCGTTCTGCCCGGATCACCCTCCGCTGTAGCGGCGCAGCGACACCCTCAGTTTGAATCTTTTTTTGATCTTCGCGGCCATCTGCTCCGCAAGCTTTTTGTCGACCTCCGGACCGACCTGCACCCGATAGACCCTCTTCCCATCTACTGTAGCTTTTTTCAGGCTGCCCGGCAGATCAGCCTTGCGCAATCGTGACACCAGCGCCTCCGCATTGGCGCGCTTGCGAAAGCTGGCCACCTGGATCATCCAGGCGCTCGGGACCGCTCTTTCGATTCGTCCTTCTTGTTTGTAAACTAAAGGTTCAGATGCAGGATCATCGACCACGGCAGGCGCCCCGCCAACCTCGGGCGAGCGATCCTCCGGCGGCATCAGACCTGGCAGAATATCACCGTTCTCATGGCGCATCACCGGCTCCGGAGGACGCGGCGGTATCCGATCCCCCTGAAACACTCGCTCGGTATCGATCGGCTGCTCCAGCAGCATCGGCACAAAGATCACCACCAGTGAGACCAGTACGGCGCCACCCACCAGTCTCTGTTTCAGCCGCTCGCGCAAAATCTTTATCCGCCCTTTTGTCGTCAGACCTGTCGAAGTATATCAACAAAGCCAGGCGCTTCTGTCACTCCTGGCCCAATCTGTGCAACGCGTCGCCAACGATCTGAAACGAGCCGAACACCACCACCAGATCATCTGCCCCCAGGCCCGCACTGGCCGCTTGCAGGGCAGCTGCAATGCTTTCGTGGGGTTCGACCAACGACTCGACTGCCGAGCGCCGGAACAGGGCCCCAAGCTCCCCGGTCTGACGTGCCCGCCCAGACTCATCCGTCGCCACAATGCACCAGCGATCGACCAGCGGCTGCAGCAGCGCGATCACGCCTGCCGCATCCTTGTCGGCGAGCATGCCAAACACCGCCCGCACCTCACCCTTGATGCCCAGCGCCTCGATATGCTGCTTCAGCGCGGCCGCAGCCTGGAGATTATGCGCCACATCGAGCAGCACTGGCGGCGAGCCAGCCACTAGCTGCATCCGCCCCTGCAACCGCACCCCGCTCAGCCCCGCCTCCAGCGCCGAGCGGCCCACCGGAAGGCGTGCCTCCAGCAGCTTGACTGCACTGATCACAGCCGCCGCATTGGAACGCTGAAACGCTCCGGTAAGGGCAGGCAAGGGCAGATCCCGCTCAACCTGATCCAGTCCAAACCAGTCCCAGCCCTGCCCACATGGGCTGGCGCGAAACGCGCTGCCCAGCTGGAACAGCCGTGCCCCCAACGCTTCACCATGTTGCACAACGGACGCCGGCATATCGGCATCCGCCAGCACCACCGGGATTCCCGCTCGCATGATGCCCGCCTTCTCCCGGCCGATCTGCTCCCGCTCTTCTCCCAACCAAGCAGTATGGTCGATATCCACTGTGGTGATCAGGGCCAGATCGGGATCGATGATATTGACCGCGTCCAGCCGTCCACCCAGCCCCACCTCGAGGATCACCACCTGTGGCTGCAACTCGGCAAAGATCTCCAGCGCCGCCAGGGTGCCGAATTCAAAGTAGGTCAGGGAGATCCCCTGCCTTGCCTGATCGACCCGCTCGAACGCCTGACAGAGACGCTGATCGCTCATCGGCGCACCATTCAGGCGCACCCGCTCGTTGTAGCAAATCAGGTGGGGAGAAGTGTAGCTACCAGTGGTGTAACCGGCACTGCGGTAGATCGACTCCAGCAGCGCAACACAGGAGCCCTTGCCGTTGGTGCCGGCAACCGTGATAACGGTGCTCTGCAGCCCCGTCGGCCGCATTCGCCGCCACACCGAGGCGACCCGCTCCAGACCCAGTTCGATCGACTCGGGGTGGAGCGACGCCTGCCACGCCAGCCACTCGGCCAGGGAGGTGAAACGCATGGCGTAGCCGTGGGCTCAGGGGCGGGTGGCGTGGGTAAAGATACTCAGCAGATCGGCGATGCGGTCACGCATGTCACGCCGGTCGACGATCATGTCGATGGCGCCCTTATCCAGCAGGAACTCACTGCGCTGGAACCCTTCAGGGAGGGTCTCGCGCACCGTCTGCTCGATCACCCGGGGACCGGCAAAGCCGATCAGAGCGTTGGGCTCGGCGACATTGACATCACCCAGCATCGCCAGACTGGCAGAGACACCACCCATGGTGGGATCAGTCATTACCGAGATGAAGGGCAGGCCACGCTTCTGCAACCGCTCCAGGGCGGCACTGGTCTTGGCCATCTGCATCAGGGAAAAGAGCGACTCCTGCATGCGCGCACCGCCGCTAGCGGAGAAGCAGACCAGGGGGATGTTGCGCTCCAGCGCCACACTCACGGCACGGGCGAACTTCTCCCCCACCACCGAGCCCATCGAGCCGCCCATGAAGCTGAACTCAAAGGCGGCGACGACCAGATCGACCCCCTTCAGCTGACCGCGCATCACCAGCATCGCATCCTTCTCGCCGGAGTTCTTCTGTGCCTGCACGATGCGATCTTTGTACTTCTTGCTGTCCTTGAACTTCAGCGGATCTAACGACTCCAGGTTGGCCGCGATCTCTTCCCTCGGCGCCTCGTCAAGGAAGGTGTCGAGACGCCGCCGCGCACCAATCCGATTATGGTGGTTGCACTTGGGACAGACATCCAGATTGCGTTCCATCTCGGCACGATAGAGGATCGCGTTACACCCTGGGCACTTGGTCCACAAACCTTCGGGTACCGCCCGCTTGTTGCCGCCATCGGTACGGATGCGGCTCGGCATTAATTTCTCAAACCAGCTCATGACGCAGAGTCTACATAATAGATATCAGAAAGTCAGTGGATGATGAACGGATCAGGCCCGGTCCATCGCCGCGCGCATCTCGCTTAGCAGGCTGCCCAGCGCCGGTGCGATCGCTTTGGGGGTGTCGGCCAGCGCCTCGACCCGTGATACTAGCGCACTGCCAACCACCACCGCATCGGCAATCCGCGACATGGCGGCAGCGGTCTCGGCATCCTTGATGCCAAAACCGACACCGACCGGCAGATCGGTGGCGGCGCGAATCTCTCCGATCTTCTCGGCCACCGAATCGAGATCGAGGTGACTGGCGCCGGTGACACCCTTGATCGCGACATAGTAGACAAAGCCACTCGCGGCAGCAGTGACCTTACTGATCCGCTCGGCAGTGCTGGTGGGGGCGAGCAGATAGATCTGGTCAAGCTGTTGTTGGCGCAGCGCCTGCAGCAGCTCCTCGCCCTCCTCCGGCGGGATATCGACCACCAGTGCCCCGTCCACACCGGCCTTGGCGGCGGCCTCTGCGAACGCGGCATAGCCCATGATCTCGATCGGATTGAGATAGCCCATCAGCACCACCGGGGTCTGCTGATCCTGCTGGCGAAATTCCGCCACCATGTCGAGCACGTCGTGCAAGCTGACCTGGTGCGCCAGTGCCCGCTCGCTGGCACGCTGGATCACCGGCCCGTCAGCCATGGGATCGGAGAAAGGCACACCCAGCTCGACCAGGCTAGCACCGCTGCGCACCAGCTCGTGCATCAGCGGCACGGTGACGCCAGGACCGGGATCGCCAGCGGTGATGAAGGGGATCAACGCCTTCCTGCCCGCCTCGCGCAGCTGCTGAAATCTTGTCTCGATGCGACTCATATCACGATCCCCTCCCGTGCCGCCACGGTATGCATGTCCTTGTCACCCCGTCCGGAGAGATTAACCAGGATGATCTGATCCCGCCGCATGGTCGGCGCCAGCTTGGCAGCATAGGCAAGCGCATGGCTCGACTCCAGCGCCGGGATGATGCCCTCCACCCTGGTCAGCTGATGGAATGCCGCCAGCGCTTCGTCATCGCTGATCGCCACATACTGGGCGCGGCCGCCGTCCTTCAGCCAAGCGTGCTCGGGTCCGACCCCCGGGTAGTCCAGGCCGGCGGAGATCGAGTGGGTCTCGATGATCTGGCCATCCTTGTCTTCCATCAGATAGGTACGATTGCCATGCAGCACGCCGGGCTGGCCGGCACAGAGCGGCGCGGCGTGATGACCGGTCTCAAGACCGTCGCCCGCCGCCTCGACACCGTAGATCGCTACCTCAGCATCGTCGAGGAAGGGATAAAACAGGCCGATCGCGTTGGAGCCACCGCCAACACAAGCCACCAGCGCATCGGGCAGGCGGCCAGCCTGTGCCTGAATCTGCTCGCGGGCTTCGCGGCCAATCACGGTCTGAAAATCGCGCACCATCGCCGGATAGGGGTGGGGGCCGGCCACGGTGCCGATGATGTAGAAGGTGTCATCAATGTTGGTAACCCAGTCACGCATCGCCTCGTTGAGGGCATCTTTCAGGGTCTTGGAACCCGATTCGACGGCCCGCACCTCGGCACCCAGCAGCTTCATGCGGTAGACGTTTGCCTCCTGCCGCACCACATCCACCGCGCCCATGTAGATCACGCACTCCAGGCCCAGCCGCGCAGCCACGGTGGCAGTTGCCACACCGTGCTGGCCAGCGCCGGTCTCGGCGATGATGCGGGTCTTGCCCATGCGTTTGGCGAGCAGCGCCTGACCAATGGTGTTGTTGATCTTGTGGGCGCCGGTGTGATTCAGATCCTCGCGCTTGAGGTAGATCTGCGCGCCACCCAGCTCACGGGAGAGGCGCTCGGCATGGTAGAGCGGTGAAGGACGGCCGACATAGTTGGCCAGATCCGCGTCCAGCTCTTTGATGAAATCAGGGTCCTGCATGTAGCGCTCGTAGGCGAGGCGCAGTTCCTGCAGCGGCTCCATCAGAGTTTCCGCCACAAACAGGCCGCCGTAGGGGCCAAAGTGGCCGCGCTCGTCCGGCAGTGTTCCGATAATCTTTTCAGCAGTCGTCGCCACGTTTTACTCCCTCGATGAAGGCTGCAATCTTGTCGGCATCTTTGATGCCTTTGGTCTGCTCAACGCCACCACTGACGTCCACCGCATAGGGACGCACCTGGCGTACTGCAGACTCTACATTGAACGGATCTAGGCCGCCCGCAAGGATGATGTTTGGTGCCAGTTCCGTTGGAATCCGATCCCAGCTAAAGGTGCTGCCGGTGCCGCCGGGCTTGCCAGGCTGGTAGCTGTCGAGCAACAGACCGGCAGCATCCGCAAACCGCTCAGCCTCGGCCAGCAGATCCACTCCATCACGCATACGGATCGCTTTGATCCAGGGCCTACCATGCCCCGCGCACTGGGCCGGTGTCTCGTTGCCATGAAACTGCAACAGGCCGAGTGGAACCCGGGCAAGGATCTCTGCGATCCGCTCAGCTGACTCATCGACAAACAGACCAACCACGCTGACAAAGGGTGGCAACTGCGCCACGATCTGGCTTGCCTGATCCAGTGCCACCGCCCGCGGGCTTGGCGGATAGAAGACCAAGCCGATCGCATCGGCGCCACTTTGCACCGCCGCCAACGCGTCTTCAGTCCGGGTGATGCCGCAAATTTTGACCCGTGTTCTCATAAGGGGGCAGAAGATACAGGATAGCGCCGCAGCGCGCCACGTCAGCGCCTATCCGGCAACTGGAATTCTTCCGGATAGTCCACCTTGGTCAGGTAGAGTCCGTGGGGCGGCGCCGTCACACCACCCTTGCGTCTGTCGCGTAACTGCAGGATCTCCTCCGCCCAGGAGACCTCCTGCTTACCCTGACCAATCGCCATCAACACTCCAGCGAGGTTGCGCACCATATGATGCAAAAAAGCATTGGCGTGAACCTCAATGGCGATCATCTCCCCCTGCCGGCTCACATCGAGACGATGAATGGTTCGCACCGGATGCTTTGCCTGACACCCCAGGGCGCGATAGGAGGAGAAGTCGTGGGTGCCCACCAATGCCTGTGCCGCCTGGTGCATACGATGCTCATCCAGCGGATGATGGTGCCAGGTCGCCCGATTGCGCCAAAGTGCGGAACGGGTACCCCGATTGAGGATAAGGTAGCGATAGTGTCGCCCGGTTGCCGAAAAACGTGCATGGAAATCGTCTGCCACCTGCCGCGCCCAGCTGACACTCACATCATTAGGCAGGTTGACGTTGCTGCCCAGCACCCAGGCGCGAGGCGGCCGTTCTGCCGTGGTCTCAAAATGGACTACCTGACCGGTACCATGCACGCCGGTATCGGTGCGTCCTGCGCAATGCACTCGCACCGGTTGATCGGCAACGCGTGACAGCGCCGCTTCCAGATCCTCTTGCACACTGCGCGCGTGACTCTGCTTCTGCCAGCCGTTGAAACCGCTGCCGTCATACTCAACTCCCAGTGCGATTTTCATCTTGTCTATGCCGCAACAAAAAGGGCGCACAGTGTGCGCCCTGTAATCGATCATTGTCGTTAAAGTATCAGGCTTAAGAGAGCTGTCCCAGCAGCGATTGCGCCGCCTGCTTTTGTACGGATGAACCCTCTGCAATCACTTCGTCGAGAAGATTCTTTGCACCCTCTTCGTCACCCATATCGAGATAGGCACGGGCCAAGTCCATCTTGGTGTTAACCTCATCTTCACCACCCAACTCGATCCCTTCATCGAAGGTCAAGGAGATCGGCGCGATGCTGTCGTCTGTCTCGCCAAAGGCACTGCTTGATTCAAAGCTCTCGCTGCCATTCTCCTCGTTATCCAGATCATCAGAGAGCGACTCGAGCTCCCGCTCCAGGCTGGCCAGATCCAGATCATCAAGCGACTCTGAATCATCACCGAGAGTAAGTGAATCCCCTGTGCCTGCCGAGTCCGTCATAGCAGCACTCAGATCAAGATTACTCAGTTCGCTCGTATCATCACCAGCGCCCCCCATCTGATCCAGCTTGTTCAGCTGGTCAGACAGATCATGGGGCAATTCGATCTGGGTGCTATCGTCGGCATCCAGCTCATCCAGGTCAAGGGTATCCAGATCGATATCGAGCGTTTCGGTGTCAACCGCCAGGCCCACAACCGACTCTGCCTGCATCTCTTCCACCGCCGCTTCCAGTTCGCGGGCCAGACTCGAATCCGCCTCAGCAACATCAAGCCCCGGCACCGAACCTAACGCCTGGGACTCTGTGACAGTTTGAGGGGCGACCTCTTCCCTGGAGACCTCCTCCGGTGCTGCCATCTCACTGGCACCAAGAGCCTCTGAGTCAATGGAGATGGTCTCAGAAAAATCTTTGAGCTCACCAATCTCCATACTATCGAGATCGATCTCGGTCTCTCCATCCGGAGCCGGCCGGTCACTGCTGATTATCGCCGATGGAGTGCTCTCAAGCCGTGAGGAGTCAGTAAAACCACTCTCCAACTCCAGCCCCAGATCATCCATGTCATCCCGCCAGAGACCTCCTCATCACTGTCTAGCGCCGACTCATAGAGTACATTCTCGGGATCCAGCTCTCGCCCCATACGGGCGATCTTTTTCCATGAATCGCTGTCGCTCTCGGCTATACCTTCCTGGTGCATTGCAACTGCGGCTTCATTAAACGCTGCGGTGTCTTTTGCTGAGTAGTGGATCTCAAGCAGTTTCTCTTTCAGCTCAAGACGCTCGGGAGACTTCTCAATTGCCTGCTTGATAAGTTCTTCCGCCTGTTGGTAACGACCATAGGCGATATAGACATCAGCCTCAGAGATCGGATCGACCTCACCAGTCTCATCCTGCAGAGCATCGATATCGCTGGGCGTGAAGTCGCTCATGAAGGAGGTTTCATCGGTCGGCTCATTGACCGGCCCATCCCCCATCTCGGCAGCTGACGGTGAACTGNCATCGGCCTCCGGCACGATCAGGATGCTCTCTTCGAACTCGGCTTCCGCCTCCTTTCGACGGCGCATCGCCAGTGCCATCACACCAAGCAGCAACACGGCGACACCGCCAACCAGACCGGCAACGACAGTGGTATTGCCACCCATCACCTCGATCAGGCCTTTT
>NZ_AFOC01000105.1:0-10523 GCF_000224455.1 endosymbiont of Riftia pachyptila (vent Ph05) | reverse complement strand
TCTGGCCGCTGGCGGTGGAGTTCTGGCGCCAGGCCGGCCTGCTGCTGGTGGAGCAGGATCCCACCGTCGGCATTATGCAGACCGACTGGCTGGAGAGTCGTGCCGATATCAAACAGGGATTTCTTACCGAGCTGTTTCGCAAGGCGTTCGACAGTGTCTACTCGTCGGCCACTCGCGATCAGTTCCGGGTGCGCCTCGAGCCGGGCGAGCAGGCGGGTACCACAGAGCTCTATCTGACCCATCGGGGCATGGAGGAGCATCTGAAAGAGAACCCCGGCGGTGACTCTGATACCACCTTTTGGACGCCGCGTCCCAGCGAGCCGGGCATCGAGGTGGAGATGTTGCGCCGGATGATGATCTTCATGGGCGCCGAG
This sequence comes from endosymbiont of Riftia pachyptila (vent Ph05), assembly GCF_000224455.1. Lineage (NCBI taxonomy): Bacteria > Pseudomonadati > Pseudomonadota > Gammaproteobacteria > endosymbiont of Riftia pachyptila. The sequence goes on along the minus strand of NZ_AFOC01000105.1, from coordinate 10,149 downwards.
CAGCAGGCCACTGAGCGGATGCTGGCGCAGCCGCAGCAGCGCAAGATGCGTTCCCAGATGGTGAAGCGCGATGGCTATGCTGCGCTGCGCATCAACGAGGGTTTTGCTCGCGCCTGGCGTTTGGTGGGGATGGCACTCGACCGGGTCGGTTTTGCGGTAGAGGATCGCAACCGCTCGGAAGGGGTCTATTTTGTGCGCTACAATGACCCGGACAAGGCTGCTGGCCAGGAGAAGGGCTTCTTCTCCAAGCTTGCCTTCTGGACAGACGACGAGCAGATCGACACCAATAATCAGTACCGGGTCAGACTGGATCAGCAGGCTGAGGTGACTCTGGTCAGTGTGGAGAATGAGGCGGGTCAGCCCGAATCTTCCACCACTTCGCAACGCATCCTGACTCTGCTACACGAGCAGATTCGCTAGATCGTGATACGGGAATAGCGCGTTGCGCTTCGCCTCCCTCGGCAGCGGCAGTCGCGGCAACGCCCTGTTGGTCGATAGCGGTGGCGTGCGGGTTCTGCTGGACTGCGGTTTCCCCGCAACGGAGGTTGAACGCCGTCTGCAGCGTCTGGGGGTGGAGGCCGGGAGTATCGATGCCATCATCGTTACCCATGAGCATGGTGACCATCTGCGTGGGGTTGGACCGCTCGCCCGCCGCCATGAGATCCCAGTCTGGATGACGGAAGGCACCCGCAGCCTGGCGCAGGCACGTTGTGGTGAACTGCCGGAGGTGCATGCCATTGACAGCCACTGCAGCCGCTTTTGCATCGGCGATCTCAGCATCGAACCCTTCCCGATACCGCACGATGCCCGGGAGCCTTGCCAGTTCGTGTTCCAGAAAGGGGGGCTCCGCCTTGGGGTGGTGACCGATGCCGGCTGTATCACGCCACATATCGAGGAGCGTATCGCGGCCTGCGATGCGCTGGTGCTGGAGTTCAATCACGATACCGAGATGCTGGCCAACGGTCCCTATCCCGCCTCGTTGCAGGCGCGGGTCGGGGGCAATCTGGGCCATCTCAACAATGAGCAGTCGGCGGCGCTGCTGAGAAAACTCGATTGCGGGCGCATTCGCCATCTGTTGTTGGCCCATCTGAGTGAAAAAAATAACACGCCCGAGCAGGTGACTGCCGCCGTGGCGCGCAGTGCAGAGACTCTACTCGAGCGTGCTGTGGTTGCACGGCAGTCTGAGGTGGCTGGTTGGTTTGATCTCGAAGGCTAGCCTTATTTGTTATATTAATTCATTCTAAATTATTGAAAATCCTTTGATTTTCAGTTGGTTGAGTGTATTGTTTCGGCTGTTTTGATTTAATAGTGGCCCCACAAAAATATAGGGGGCTTTCCAGGTAGTAGCCGCCGCTTGACGGCGGGCCATGACGAATACAAGACCAAAGAGGTCAGAGGAGTTTTCTATGGCACATGTTGTAGTGTTGGGTGCCGGGACCGGTGGTATGCCGTGCGCTTATGAGTTGCGTGCTGAATTGGGCCGGGAACATGAGGTGACGATGATCAACGAACGGGAGTACTTCCAGTTCGTACCCTCTAATCCCTGGTTGGCAGTCGGCTGGCGAGATCGTTCCCACATCACCTTCGATATTCGCCCCCACCTGGAGCGCAAGGGGATCAACTTCATTGCCAAGCGGGTCGACAAGATCGACGCCGAAGGCAACAAGCTGGAATTGGATGACGGCGAGACCATCGAGTATGACTACCTGGTGATCGCCACCGGCCCGCGTCTCGCGTTTGAAGAGGTAGAGGGCTCTGGTCCGGAAGGCCACACCCAGTCGATTTGCACCGTGAATCACGCGGAGAAGGCGTTTGACGCCTACAAGGACCTGCTCGACGAACCGGGGCCAGTGATCATCGGCGCGATGCCCTTCGCCAGCTGCTTTGGTCCCGCCTACGAGTTCTCCTTCATCATGGATTCGGATCTGCGCAAGCGTAAGATGCGCGACAAAGTTCCGATGACCTACGTCACTTCCGAGCCCTATATCGGTCACCTCGGCCTGGGTGGCGTGGGCGACTCCAAGGGGTTTCTCGAGAGTGATTTCCGTGCCCACCACATCAACTGGATCACCAATGCCAAGGTGATCAAGGTGGAGGCCGGCAAGATGTTTGTCGAGCAGTACGACGACTCCGGCCATAAAATCAAAGAGCATGAGTTGGAGTTCAAATACTCCATGATGCTGCCCGCCTTCAAGGGCGTGGATGCGGTGGCCAATGTGGAGGGGCTGTGCAACCCGCGTGGTTTTGTCTTCGTCGACGACCACCAGTGCAACCCGACCTACAAGAATATCTACGCTGCCGGTGTCTGCATCGCCATCCCGCCGGTGGAGGCCACTGCGGTGCCAACCGGGGCGCCCAAGACCGGTTACATGATCGAGTCGATGGTGACCGCCATCGTGCACAACATTGCCGACGACCTGGCAGGCAAGGAGGGCACCACGCTCGCGACCTGGAATGCCATCTGCTTGGCTGACATGGGTGACACCGGCGCCGCCTTCGTCGCGTTGCCGCAGATCCCGCCGCGCAACGTCGCCTGGTTCAAGAAGGGCAAGTGGGTACACATGGCGAAGATCGCCTTCGAGAAGTACTTCATCCGCAAGATGAAAAAGGGCACCTCGGAGCCGATCTACGAGAAGTACATCCTCAAGATGCTCGGTATTGGCAAGCTGAAATAATAGGGGCGACGCCCTGCAATAGAGCCCGACCTTCTGGTCGGGCTTTTTTATTTGTGGGAGGTTCGTCCATAATGGCCCCTTTGCAGATTAAAGGGGCGGTTTTTCCGCCCCAAGTGATAATGGAGCGCGGATGAGCGGTAGGCAATTGCCTAGACATCCCACCCAGTCTGTCATGGTGGGTGGAATCAGGATGGGCGGCGCGGCGCCTGTGGTGGTGCAGTCGATGACCAACACCGACACGGCGGACGTGGCGGCAACAGTGGAGCAGGTGGTGCAATTGGCCCAGGCCGGCTCGGAGCTGGTGCGGCTGACGGTGAACAACGAGGCGGCGGCTGCCGCTATCCCACTAATCCGTGAAGGGCTGGCTCGGCAGGGGCTGGATGTGCCGTTGATCGGCGACTTCCACTTCAACGGCCACCGCCTGCTGGCAGATCATCCGGCCTGCGCCGAGGCGTTGGCCAAGTACCGTATCAACCCCGGTAATGTGGGCAGTGGCGACAGCAAGGACAGCCGCTTTGCCAGCATGATCGAGACCGCCTGCCGCTACCACAAACCGGTGCGCATCGGCGTCAACTGGGGCAGCCTTGATCAGACCCTGGTGGCGAAGATGATGGACGAAAATGCCCGCGCCAGCGAGCCGCTGGATGCCGAGGAGATGATCCATGAGATCATGGTTACCTCGGCCCTGGAGAGTGCCCGTCGGGCCCAAGAACTGGGCATGGCGGCGGATAAGATCGTACTTTCCTGCAAGATGAGCGGGGTGCAGGATCTGATCGCGGTCTACCGGCGGTTGGCGCAGCGCTGCGACTATGCGCTGCATCTGGGGCTGACCGAGGCGGGCATGGGCTCCAAGGGCATCGTGGCCTCCAGTGCCGCGCTTGCGGTGCTGCTGCAGGAGGGGATCGGTGACACCATTCGCATCTCCCTCACGCCGGAGCCGGGGGGCGCTCGTACCCAGGAGGTGGTGGTGGCCCAGGAACTGCTACAGTCGATGGGGCTGCGCGCCTTCACGCCGATGGTAGTGGCCTGCCCAGGCTGTGGTCGCACCACTAGTACCCTGTTCCAGCAGCTGGCTGGGGAGATCCAGTCCTATCTGCGCCAACAGATGCCGCTCTGGCGGCAGAGCCACCCCGGGGTGGAGAAGATGAGCGTGGCGGTGATGGGTTGTGTGGTCAACGGTCCGGGCGAGAGCAAACACGCCAATATCGGCATCAGCCTGCCGGGCACCGGCGAGAACCCTTCGGCACCGGTCTATGTGGATGGTGAAAAGCACAGCACTCTGAAAGGTGAAGATATTGCCGGACAGTTCAAGCAAATCCTGAATGAGTATGTGGAGCAGCGCTATCCGGCAGGATAGAACAGCTGCTGGATGGTCAGGTGTCCTTAACCTGCGGATGCTCCCTCTTAATCTCTTTTGAGTTGGTGTTTACCGCCATTTCAACAGGCGGGGTCTTTGGCTAAGGTAGGTGTTGACACTACAGCCAAAATGATGGAGGAGAAGGATGCAGATGATCAAACCTGCTCTGGTGCTTGGGTTGGGGGTGCTGGTTGCCCCGCCACTCACCGCCGAAGAGGAAGTCTCCCCCACGGTTGCGCTGAAACGGATGACCCTGGAGGTGGCCCAGCAGATCGCCCAGGGGGCGTTGCATGAGTGCCGTAGCAGAGGCATTCAGATCGGGGTTACGGTGGTGGATCGAAACGGCATCGTGCAGGTTACCCTGCGCGACACCATAGCGGCGCAGATCACTCTGCCGATCAGCCGCATGAAGGCGTTTACCGCGGCCAACTTCAATGCTGCCACCTCGGCGCTGCAGGATCGTGCCGATACCCCGATCGGCCGCATCGATGGTCTGGTAATGTCTGCTGGTGGTCTGCCGATCGAGGTGGGTGGGCAACTGTTGGGTGGTGTGGGGGTGAGTGGCGCACCCTCTGGGCTTACCGACGAAGCCTGTGCCAAGGCGGGGATCGACGTCGTTATCGATGATCTGGAGATGGCGCTCTAGCGCTGCAGTTACTCCTTCTTCAGGCTGACCTCAGGGCGCTGATGGTCATGTCCGTGGTCGTGCGGTTGCGGTGCTGGCAATGGTGTGCCGGTAAGCACACAACGCACGGCAGTCTGCGGATCGCTCTCGCTGGTGGGGATGACCCGCACCCCGTAGGAGCCGAGCCTTCTGATGAAACCCTCCCCACAGCCGCCGGTGATCAATACATCGACTGCAAAGATCGGGTGCTCGTCACCCCGGAATTCATGCATCGACATCGCCTTCGGCAGATCGAGGCGTTGCAGTTCCTCCACTTCTCCGTTCTCATCCTGACCAAAGATCAGAAAGCGGCGCGTCTTGCCGGCGTGGCCGGTGATGGTACGGAAGTTCTGGCTGGTGACAGCGATTTTCATGATGCTCTCATTGCGCAGGCCGGTTTAGGCCGTTTGATCAGGGAGTGTGCCCAGTGTTCCATGGCGGCGTTGACCACCGGCATAGGGGGTTCCATGAAGGTGATGATAAACCGATCCCCACTATCGCAGATGCCGATGGAGCGTGGGCGGATGGCGAGTGTCTCTGGTTCCTGCAGGGTCAGGCCGAAACAGAACACCAGATTGATCGCGGAGTGGATGCTGTCAGCTACCTGTCCCTCCGGCAACTCGCGGGTATGGGCGAAGTGATCAAAGGTGGCGATATAGCGGGCTGACGGGTGCGCCTCAATGTGCTCGCGCAGGTAGTCAGCAATCGCCTCTACCGATTGAAAAAGACATTCCTCCCGTTCGATCTCCAACAGAAAGATTGGGAATGTCTCTTCGATCAACTCCTGTCTCAAGGTGTGTTCTCCCGAAGGTTTGGGCAGGGGAGTGCCCGGGCGATTACACGCCAAGCGTCATGAAGGCCGGCGTACATAGGTTGAACTATGCGGGAATCTTAGGAGGGGGCACACAGTTGCGCATTGAAAATACTCAATCTTCGGCAATGCGCTGCAGATTGGGAACATCCAGCAGGAAGTGATTGCTGCGGCTTTCCACCAGTAGACTCCGGCGCTTGAACTCGGCAATGGTGCGGCTGGCGGTTTCGGTGGTAATGCCGAGCATCGCTCCCATATCCTCGCGAGCGAACAGTTCGCACTCGCTGCTCTCCATGTCGCTGACCAGCCGCAACAGCAGCCGCGCTACCCGTTGCTTAGCGGAGCCGGTGGAGAGCTCGGTAAGCCAGGCGTCGGCCTCGTTGAGGGCCCGCTGCCAGCGATTCAGCAGCTCGCGGTGGAGTGTCGGGTTCTCTTGGCTGAGATTGTCGACCACCTTGATCGGTAGGCTGCAGACCTCGGTCTCCTGCAGCACGATGGCATCGTGCTGATAGGGCTTGCCCAGCAGGCACTCCAGACCGGTGACATCGGTGGAGCGAATCAGACGCACAATGCGCTGGCTGCCGTCTGGCAGATACTGCACCAGTTTCAGCACCCCGGAGCGGATGGTGTACATGCGCTGTCCGGAGTCACCGCTGCGATAGAGCACCGCACCTACCGGCAAAGTGTACTGGTCGATCGGTTGGTGAATATGCTCGAAATCCCCCTCGTTAAGACCGGCAAACAGCACCGACTCACGCAGTGCACAGACGCGACAATCGGCCTGCCCATCCCAGGCATCTTTGAAGGTGACGTTTTTGACCATCTGGGCGGTTTCGCTTGGTTGTTTTGGAACTTCTGACCATAGCAGAAATCATCCGCAGGTGCCCCCGTCGCGGTAATGACGGGGGCACAGGTTTCAGCCAACCTTGGGCAGATGGGCGAGGGACTCTTTGATCGCCGCCTCTGGATAGTCGAAATCCTCCAGCTCGCCAGCAAAGTAGCGGTCGTAGGAACTCATATCGAAGTGGCCGTGGCCGGAGAGGTTGAACAGCAGGGTCTTCGTTTCGCCACTCTCGGTGCAGCGTTTCGCCTCGCGGATGACGGCAGCGATGGCGTGGCACGACTCCGGTGCGGGGACTATGCCTTGGGTCTTGGCGAACAGCACTCCCGCCTCGAAGGTCTCCAGCTGCGGCACCGCCCAGGCATCGACCAGCCCCTCATTGTGCAGCTGGCTGACCAGCGCCGAGTCGCCGTGGTAGCGCAGCCCGCCGGCGTGGATGCCGGGGGGCATGAAATCGTGGCCCAAGGTGTACATCTTCAGCAGCGGGGTGAGGCCGATGGCGTCGCCGAAGTCATAGGCGTAGACCCCCTTGGTGAGGGTTGGGCAGGAGGTGGGCTCTACCGCCACCAGCTGCACCGCCTTGCCGGCGGCCTTGTCGGCGAAGAAGGGGAAGGCGATGCCGCCGAAGTTGGAGCCACCGCCGCAGGGGGCGAAGATCATATCCGGGTAGTCGCCGACCAGCTCCAGCTGCTTTTTCGCTTCCTCACCGATGATGGTCTGGTGCAGCAGCACATGATTGAGCACCGAGCCGAGGGCGTAGTTGGTGTCATCACGGCCGGCGGCCAGCTCCACCGCTTCGGAGATGGCGATGCCCAGGGAGCCGTCGGAGTCGGGGTGGGCGGTGAGGATCTGCCGGCCGGCGTTGGTGCGGTCGGTGGGGCTGGCGAAGACTTTGGCGCCCCAGGTCTGCATCATCGAGCGGCGATAGGGTTTCTGGCCATAGCTCACCTTCACCATGTAAACCTCCACCTCGAGATCGAACAGCTGCCCCGCCAGCGCCAGCGAGCAGCCCCACTGGCCGGCGCCGGTCTCGGTAGTGAGGCGTTTGATGCCCTCCATCTTGTTATAGTAGGCCTGGGCGACGGCGGTGTTGGGTTTGTGCGAGCCGGCCGGGCTCACCGCCTCGTTTTTGAAGTAGATCTTTGCCGGGGTGCCGAGCGCCTGCTCAAGTCTGTTAGCGCGATAGAGCGGCGAGGGGCGCCATAGCCTGAGCGCCTCGCGCACCTCCTCGGGGATCGGGATCCAGCGCTCGGCGCTCATCTCCTGTTCGATGATCGCGTTGGGAAAGATCGCGGCCAGTGCGTCGGGTCCCACCGGCTGGCCGTCAGGCCCGAGTGGCGGCGTCGGTGGATTAGGCATGTCTGCCACCACGTTGTACCAATGGGTTGGCATCTCGGCCTCTTTCAGCAGGATCTTGGTCTTCATTTTTTTGGCTTCCTGATTGCGTCAGTGGATGGGGTAGAAGAGTGTTCTTTTGCGGTATCTCTGTGTACCCTCCCCACGGCATAATCACACATCGACCCCATTCGTCCAACGGAAAATCGAGCAACAGATGGCATTGATCAATCTACGCGGCATACAGGTGAGTTTCGGCGGCCCGCCGCTGCTCGACGGCATCGACCTGAGCATCGACAAGGGCGAGCGCATCTGTCTGCTCGGGCGCAACGGTGCCGGCAAGTCGACCCTGATGAAGCTAATCCTCGGTGAGCTGCAGGCGGACGACGGTGAGCGGGTGGTTAATGCCGGGGTGCGCATCGCACGGCTGATCCAGGAGGTACCCGCGGGCACTCAGGGCAGTGTGTTCGAGGTGGTGGCCGATGGCGCCGGTGATCTGGCCGGGACACTCAAACGCTACCACCAGCTCAGCCATCAGCTCGCCGAGAGCGCTGACGAATCGCTGCTGGAGCGGCTCGCCCAGGTCCAGCACGAGCTGGAGGCGGCGGATGGCTGGCAGCTGGAGCAGCGTGTCGAGACGGTGATCTCGCGCCTCTCGCTGGACCCGGATGTCGAGTTCACGGCGCTCTCCGGTGGCCTCAAGCGGCGCGTGCTGCTGGCCCAGGCACTGGTCAACGAGCCCGATCTGCTGCTGCTCGACGAGCCCACCAACCACCTCGATATCGAATCGATCGCCTGGCTGGAGGAGTTCCTGCTCGGCTACCGTGGCGCGCTGCTCTTCATCACCCATGACCGCGCCTTCCTGCGCCATCTGGCGACCCGCATCCTGGAACTTGACCGGGGCCGCCTCGGCGACTGGCCCGGCGACTACGACAACTTCCTGCGCCGCAAGCAGGAGCAGCTCAACGCCGAGGCGCTGGAGAACGCCCGCTTCGACAAGAAGCTGGCCCAGGAAGAGGTCTGGATCCGCCAGGGCATCAAGGCCCGGCGCACCCGCAACGAGGGGCGCGTGCGTGCCTTGAAGGCGATGCGTGAGGAGCGCGGCCAGCGCCGCGAGCAGGGAGGCAAGGTACGCATGCAGCTGCAGCAGGCGGAGCGCTCCGGCAAGCTGGTGGTGGAGGCGCAGGGGGTCAGCTACGCCTGGGACAGCACACCGGTGATCCGCGACTTCTCCTGCACCATCCTGCGTGGCGATCGCATCGGCATCGTTGGCCCCAACGGCGCCGGCAAGAGCACCCTGCTCAATTTGCTGCTCGGCAGGCTGCAGCCCGACCAGGGCCGCGTTGAGCTGGGTACCAATCTGGAGGTCGCCTACTTCGATCAGCTGCGTGATGCCCTCGACGAGAACCAGACGGTGCAGGATAATGTCGGCGGTGGCCGTGACCAGGTCACGGTCAATGGCAAGCCGAAACACATCATCTCCTACCTGCAGGACTTCCTGTTCAGCCCGGAGCGTGCCCGCGGCCCGATCAAGGCGCTCTCCGGCGGCGAGCGCAACCGCCTGCTGCTGGCGAAGATCTTCCTCACGCCGGCCAATGTGCTGGTGCTTGACGAGCCTACCAACGACCTCGATGTCGAGACCCTGGAGCTGCTCGAGGAGCTGCTGCTCGACTACCAGGGCACCCTGCTGCTGGTCAGTCACGACCGGGACTTTCTCGACCACGCGGTCACCAGCTGCCTGGTGTTCGAGGGCGATGGCCGGGTTGGTGACTATGTGGGCGGTTACAGTGACTGGGAGCGGATGCACAAACAGGCGCTGCAGAAATCAGCACCAGCTCCCGCAAAACTGGCTAAGCCCGCAGCCCGTGCCGCGAAAAAAGCGTCCGTTAAACTGAGCTACAAAGACCAGCGTGAACTGGACGAACTGCCTGCCCGCATTGAGGTGCTGGAGGCCAGCCTGGAACAGATCCAGACCCGCATGGCCGATCCCACCTTCTATCAGCAGGGCAGCGATGAGGTCGCGGTGGTACAGCAGCAGATGCAGTCCACCGAAGCGGAGTTGGAGACGGCCTACGCCCGCTGGGAGGAGTTGGAGGCAAAGCGGGAGGGGTGATTTTGCCTGCGCGACTAAAGAAATCCCGCCATCCAGCCGCCGGCTATCACAGAGACAAAGCAAGCGGAGCAAGCGCATGAGAGTAGTGATGCCAGGTTTGATCCTCTCCCTCTCCCTGCTCACAGGAGGGCCGCTCTATGCCGGCGCCGCCTGCGTGGTAGCGAAAGAGCTGGGTAACTCGTTGGCCATCGAATTGGTGGCGGGGCCGAACGAGACGGTCTCCAGTGCCACCGACAAGGGCATAGAGCGTCTGCGCAAGAAGGGCTTCCACAAGAAGTACCAGGATCCCCACGCCCAGGCCATCAGCGACCTGAAACACGCCTACGCCGTGGTGATCAAGACCCAATACAAAA
>NZ_AFOC01000106.1:0-10400 GCF_000224455.1 endosymbiont of Riftia pachyptila (vent Ph05) | reverse complement strand
TTCTTGATGTGCGGCGCTCCTACAGGGTCAGGTGGCGCCCAATAAAAAAACGCCCTCAAACGAGGGCGTCAAATGGAGAGTTAAGATCGTTATTGTTATAGGTCAGGAACTAAGCCTGTTTGCGCCGCAGACGCTTGCGGCTGGCGAAGCCGATCAGGCCGATGGCGAGCAGTACCAATGAAGCGGGCTCCGGCACCTGGGCGTGCTGCATATCGAGCTGGATCCAGTCGTTGTTGCAGTTTGCAGTCCAGTGCACGCGCAGGTCGAAGTCATTCAGCGAGCCCAGGTTGAGCAGAGCCAGATCGACGCTGGTCTCAATCATGTAGTGGCGGTCCTTTTTATACTTGCCGATCTTATCGGGCTTTGAGTCACCAAAGTTCATGCTGCCGTGGGTCATCTCACCTAGGCGAGGTCCACGTTACCCAGCAGATCACCAGACTTGATGCTGGTGGGGTGGGAGAGCTTGTAGGTATTCATCGCGCTGCTGGTCTTTTTGGGCTTGACCCAGAGGCCGTAGTTCCAATTATCGACCGAGTAGACGTCACCCTGGCTCATGCCGTTGTGATCGCGGGTGACGATGCCATATTCGAAGGAGGTGGCGTCGCTGCCGAAATCGAAGTTGAGGGCGATATCACCGGCGGCCCAGCCTTTGGCGTGGGGGGCACGGCCAGTGGCGATACCGATATTGAGCATGCTGCCGACTAGCTCCACATACATCGCCTCGGCATCATACTTCTGACCGCCATAGCCGGGGTTGAGATACCATTTGTGCTGATCCTCGACCACTACCGAGATGCTGCTGCGCAGGGTCTTGTTCCAGTCGGATGCCTTGCCCTTGGGGGCCTTGATCCAATCACTGATATCAGAATCGATGGTGATCGCCTGAGCGGCGCTGCCGGCGAGCAGTAGCAGTGCGGCAGCGCTCAGTTTGAGAGCCTTCTGGGTAAAAGTGGTTGCGTTAGCCATGGTCCCAATCTCCTGATGGATCTGCTGAAAGTGAACTTGCCTGCTATGTGGCAAGTGGCGGGCCAGCTTGGGATGAGGCGATCTCAGCTGCGGAATTAAACGCGGATGAGGTGGCGATAGTTGCGCAAATAATGACGAAACTTATTGAATATTAAAGATAAAAATTAAAAGGAATGGGTTTCTCTGATGAGCGTGTTTGGAGAAGGATATTCTCGCCGGAAAAGGGCATGGGAAAGCGGGTCATAGTCTGGGGAATAAAAGTCGAGTTTGTCAGGCAGACCGACAGAGAGAAGAATGGATTTCCGGGGAATGGAATCGATTTCCCGTGATCTGAACGGGCTTCTTGCCCAGCCAGCGGATAGGAAGCAGCTTCAGCGTCAGTGGCCGGAATGGGGCGGGGCTTCCTGTCGGAGTGTAAAGCCAAGCGACGGATTGGGAAGAGTGATCTCTCTTTCTGAGTCATGGATGTCGTCTACACTGCTAGAGGATTGCAGCAAAGGTGTGTTGCCCTGCCGATTTCAGGCTCCGGCGAATGGAGAGAAGTAAGGGTGGAGAGTTCAGTATCTTCAAGCGGCGCACGGCGACCGGGATTTCTGCCACGAAACGCATTCGATCGCCTGCTCAATGCGATCTCGGAGGCGGGATGGCAGTTGCTCGGTCCGGTGGTTGAATCTGGGGTGATCCAATTTCGTCCGATCAGCGGTATGGCCGCCCTGCCGACAGGGGTAGTGAACCGGCAGCAGCCGGGCAGCTATCGTCTTGAGCAGCGAGAGGATCAGCGCCTGTTCGCCTGGAACCAGGGCCCGCAGGGACTGAAACCCCTCTGCTTCGCGCCGGAAGAGTGCCTTTGGCAAGAGTCCCAGGGGCCGGATGGGAAGATGCAGCTAGAGTCCGGGCTGGCTGAGGCGACTCCGATCGCGGTGATCGGTGTGCGCGGCTGTGACCTGGCAGCCTTGGCGATCCAGGACAGACACTTCCTCTCCAGCACCGCCCCCGATCCTCATTATAAAGCGCGGCGCGAGGCGCTGTTTCTGGTAGGGGTTGACTGTGCCGAGTCGGCAGAGACCTGTTTCTGTACCTCCACCGGCGATGGCCCTTCTTTAAACGGGGGGTTCGACATCGGGTTGGCAGAACTGGATGCGGGTTTTCTCACCTGGGGAGGGTCACAGCGGGGCGAGGCGCTGCTGCAATCTTTGGCCTTGCCGCTCGCCAGCGACCCACAGCTTGCCGAGATGAATGAGGCGACAGACCGGGCCGCCGCCGCCCAGCAGCGACGTTTGCCGTCGCCGGCGGTGCTGCGCCGTCTCTACGACAACCTGGCCCATCCAGACTGGGATCAGGTCGGGGAGCGCTGCCTCTCCTGCGGCAACTGTACCGCGGTCTGTCCCACCTGTTTTTGCTACTCCACCGAATACCGCACGGCGCTGGACGGGACAAGCGCCGTGCGCATCCGCCAGTGGGACTCCTGCTTCAACCCGGCCCAAGCAGCATGGGCCGTTTCAATGTGCGCACCACCATCCCGCAGCGCTACCGGCAGTGGCTGACCCATAAGCTGGCCGGCTGGCAGGATCAGTTCGGGCGCATCGGCTGCACCGGCTGCGGCCGCTGTATCAGCTGGTGTCCGGTAGGGATCGACCTGACCCGGGAGGTGGGTTTGGTGCTCGGGGAGGATGATTTTGATGTTTGACCCGCACCTGCCCCGTATCGCCATCATCGATCGCCGTACCCAGGAGTCGGAGACGATCTTCACCCTACGGTTGGAGTTTGAGGATAGTGATCAGCAGCAGGCGTTCGAGTTTAAGCCTGGGCAGTTCAACATGGTGTCGTTGTTCGGTGTCGGCGAGATCCCGATCTCTATCGTCTCCGATCCGCAGGACAGCCACTTCTTCGACCACACCATCCGTGTGGTGGGCCGAGTGACACGCAAAATGCAGAGCCTCAAGCCGGGCGACCGGGTGGGCATTCGCGGGCCCTTCGGTCGTGGCTGGCCGCTGGCCGAGGCCGAGGGTAAGGATCTGTTGCTGATTACTGGCGGCTTAGGCTGCGCGCCGCTGATGTCGGTGATCGGCTACCTGCTGCGGCGGCGTGAGCGGTTTGGTCGCATCTATATCCTGCAGGGGGTCAAACACTGCGACGATCTGATCTGGCGTGACCAGTATGATCAGTGGACCCAGCAGCATGATGTGCATGTCCACCTGGCTGCCGATGTGACAAGCCGGGATTGGCCCTGGCAGCAGGGTATGGTCACTGAGCTGATCGGGATGTTGGAGTTGCACACCCAAAAGACCCTCACCATGCTGTGTGGGCCGGAGATGATGATGATTGCCGCCATTGCCCAGCTGCGTGACCTAGGGCTGCCTGATCGGCGCATCTGGCTGAGCATGGAGCGCAACATGCAGTGCGGCATCGGTCAGTGCGGGCACTGCCAGATCGGGCCGAAGCGCGTCTGCCACGACGGACCGATCTTCAGTTATGAGGAGGTGGCAGACTTCCTCGGCGTAAAGGGGTTTTGATGATGAGAGAAACAAAACCCACCCTTGCGGTGCACAAATTCAGCTCCTGTGATGGCTGTCAGCTTGCCCTGCTCAATCTGGGTGAGGCACTGCTCGAGCTGCCAAACTATCTCGAGATCGTCCACTTTGCCGAGGCAGGGCCCAGTGATCCGACTGCCCATGTCGATCTGGCGCTGGTGGAGGGCAGCATCTCCACCCCCGAGGATATCGAGCGCATTCGCCAGGTGCGGAAGAATAGCGACTACCTGATCAGCATCGGCGCCTGCGCCACCGCGGGCGGGATCCAGGCGCTGCGCAATCTGGCCGATGCGGCTGCCTGGATGGCGGCACTCTATCCCCACCCAGAACAGATCGAGATCCTGCCGGAGTCCGGTGCCATCGCTGCACATGTCAAAGTGGACCTGGAGTTGCCGGGCTGCCCGGTCAATTCAAACCAGCTGCTGCGCGCCCTGCGGGACCTGCTGAACGGGGTTGAGCCGGTGCGGGAACGGCGTGCACTCTGCATGGAGTGCAAACGTCAGGGGTTGGTCTGCACCCTGGTGAGCAGCGGTCAGCCCTGTCTGGGACCGGTGACCCTGGCTGGTTGCGGCGCACTCTGCCCCTCCCAGGGGCGGGGCTGTTACGGCTGTTACGGGCCGGTGGAGTCGGTGCACCATGAGAGCCTGGCGCAGCGCTTCAGTGAGCTGGGGCTGGATCAGGCAGCCAGCGCACGGCGCTTTCTCTTCATCCAGGGTGGCGCGCCGACGTTTGCCGAGGCGGGTGTGCGGTTGCGCGCCAGAGCGGCGGAGGAGGAATGAGGAGCATGGGCGACTCCCGCGAGATCCACATCAATGTGCCGGTGCTGACCCGAGTCGAGGGCGAGGGTGCACTGGAGCTCGATATCGTTGATGGCAAGATCGAGCAGCTGCGGCTGCGTATCTTTGAGCCGCCACGGCTGTTCGAGAAGTTCATCGAAGGCTACGAGTGCGACCAGGTAATCGACATGGTGGCGCGCATCTGCGGCATCTGTCCGGTCGCCTACCAGATGAGTGCGGTGCAGGCCTTCGAGAGCATTTTCGGCATCGAGCCGACACCCTGGATCAAGCGCATGCGCAGGGCGATGTATTGCGGTGAGTGGCTGCAGAGCCATGCGCTGCATATCCACCTGCTGGCCGCGCCCGACTTCTTCGGCTACGAGAGCGCCATCGCGATGGCCGTGGATCACCCCGAGATAGTGCGCCGCGGGCTGCGCCTGCAGAGCCTGGGCAACGATCTGATTGCGCTGTTTGGTGCTCGTTCGGTGCATCCGGTGGGGGTGCGGGTGGGCGGCTTCTACCGTGCGCCGGAGCCGGCTGCGGTGGAGGCAATGGTGCATCGCCTGGAGGCGGCTTTGCTGGAGGCGGAGGCGCTGTTGCGTTTGTGTGCTGGGCTCGATTTCCCGCAGGATGAGCAGGCTTTTGTCAGTGTCGCCCTGAGTGCGCCAGATGAGTACGCCATCGGTGTGGGGCGGCTGATCTCCGGGCAGGGGCTCGACATCCCGATCAACCAGTTCGCCAGCCACTTTCGCGAAAAGCAGGTGGACCACTCCACCGCCTTCCACTCCGAACTGGAGGGTAGATCCTATCTAGTGGGGCCGCTGGCGAGGCTCAATCTCAACTTTCATCAGCTGCCGCTTGGGCTGCGCAGACTGCTGGATGAGTGCGGTATTCATATCCCCAGCCACAACATGTTTCACAGTATCTTGGCACGGGCGGTGGAGCTCTATCTGGCGGTCGCTGAGGCAGTCGACTGCTGCAGGATTACCAACTGCCCGAGATGCCGGCACTGCCCTTCACGCCCCGCGCCGGTACCGGCTTTGGCTGCACTGAGGCGCCGCGCGGCATCCTCTGGCATCGCTACGACGTGGATGAGCAGGGACGGGTGTTGAGTGGCCGTATCGTGCCCCCCACCAGCCAGAATCAGGCGCGCATCGAGGAGGATATCCACAATTCGCTGACGCTGATGGGGCTAGACAAGGATGACCTGGCATTGCGCCTGCGTGCCGAGCAGGTGATCCGCAACTATGACCCCTGCATCTCCTGTGCGACCCACTTCCTGACACTGAAGGTCCGCCGCCGCTGATGCGAGTGATTGCAGTCGGATCTCCCTTCGGCGCTGATCGTGTCGCTTGGCATGCCGCCGAATGGCTAGGTGCGGAGTTACCGGATGTGGAGGTGGTGTGTCTCGACCGTCCCGGCAGCGCCTTGATCCCCTGGCTAGAGGAGTCGGTGGTGTTGCTAGATGCGCTGCGGGCGGAGGGGCAGCCGGGGCAGATCCGCCGGCTCGATCTGGCGGAGCTGGCCGATCCTGGCCAGATCAACGCGGTGCATGGTTTTGGTGTGGCGCAGGCGTTGGCGCTGGCGCAAGCCTTGGGGGAGCTGCCGCAGCGCCTGCTACTGCTCGGCATTGTGATCGATGCCGCTACACCCTCTCCCCCTGAGCTGGATGGTGCCGCACTGTTGGCGCAGCTCGAAGCGTGGCAGCGGGGCGCTATTAACCCGGCAATTAAATAGATATAGGGTGGCCCGTGGCCAGCGCGTGTCACCGATTGAAATCAAGGATAATGTCGAGCACAGCCCGACCAATACATGTGCCATATTTAATTGCCTGGTTAATAAGGTAAGAAATTCCCTGTATGGCCGATAACCCGGCAGAGCTATAGGGGAAAGTGGATGACGCTAAACCAGATCGGGCGTTTCAAGGTGGGCAAGAAGCTGGGGGCCGGGGCCCAGGGCACGGTCTATCTGTGCTTCGACACCCAGCTGCAGCGCCGGGTCGCGATCAAGCTGCTCGATCGCTCGGTAAAGGAGTCGGCGCAGTGCGGCGAGGCGCGCGCCATGAGCCGGCTGCAGCATCCCAACATCGTCTCCATCTACGAGGCCGGCGAGCAGCGCGGTCTGCCCTTTATGGTGTTCGAGTATGTGGAAGGAGAGCTGCTCAGCGATCAGATCCGTTCTGCCAGGCTGGAGCTACCCCTGGCACTGAATATCTTCCGCGGCATCCTTCAGGGTATGGCGGAGGCGCACCGGGCCGGTATCGTGCATCGGGATCTGAAGCCCGGCAACATCATCATCAATCCGGATGGGGTGGCCAAGATCATGGATTTTGGCATTGCCCGTCTGCTTTCGGAAGGGCGTGAGCGGGATCGGTCGCGCATCGGCACGCCGCGTTACCTGGCCCCTGAGTACATCAGTCGCGGTGAGGTGGGAGCGCCGGGGGATGTCTTTGCCCTCGGTCTGATCCTGGATGAGATGCTCACCGGGATGCCGGTGTTCAGTGGCAGCAGTCAGCAGATCGTATTGGACAGCATTCTCAAGGCCCGGGTGCAGCCGCCCTCGCGCTTCAATGAGGCGGTGGATGAGCGCCTCGACCGGTTTGTTTTGAAGGCGCTGGAGAAGGATCCTGATGCGCGCTACGCGGATGCCGGTGACATGCTCAAGGCCTTCGAGGCGCTCAAGGGCGAGCCAGCAGAAGAGGTGGATGGCGCCCATGGCACGGTCGAATTTCTGCTGCGTCGGATGCGCCGCAAGAGCGACTTCCCGGTGCTCTCCCAGTCGGTACGCCGGATCAATGCCATGTCGCAGGTGAGGGCAAGGATGCGGGGCAGATGGCGAGCGTGATCGTGAAAGACTTTGCGCTGACCAACAAGATCCTGAAGGTGGTCAATTCTGCCTACTACGGTAGATTCTCCGGCAAGATTGGTACTGTCTCCCGGGCGGTGGTGGTGCTCGGTATCCAGGCGATCCGCTCACTGGCAGCTTCGCTGATCTTTTTTGAACACCTGGGGGACAAGCAGCAGGCAGAGCGGCTGCGGGAGCAGGTCTCGGCTGCGATGTTCAGTGCGGTGTTCGCCAGTCAGCTGGCCCGGCAGCAGGGTGAGAACGATACGGAGGGGTTCTTTCTGGCCGCTATGCTGCGGGATCTGGGCAGAATACTGGTGGCGTTCTATCTGCCTGATGAGAGCCGCGAGGTGGAACGGCTGCAGCAGCTGGAGTCGTTGCAGCCAATCCAGGCGCAGCACCAGGTGTTGGGGGTCAGCTTTGAGACGGTCGGTATCGAAATTGCCCGGCAGTGGAACTTTCCCGACTTGTTGACGGATGCAATGAAGCATTGGAAGGAGGATCGGCCACCAACGAGTGAGACCGAGCGGCGACGCATGCTTGCCGCCTTCGCCGGGGATGCCACCCGACTGATGGCAGAACAGGGAATCGGCGACAGTCAGGCTGTCAGCAGGTTGCTGGAGCGTTATCGAAAGGGCCTTGGTTTTGATCGCAAAACCTTTCTTCACCTGAGCCACAACGCGATGGATGAATTCAAGGCCTATGCCAAGGTACTGAACAGCGATATCTCGCAGGGCTTTGTCAGCAAGATTGTATCCGGCAGTGGCAAACCGCCAGTAACTGAGCCCGTGGGCGATGCTCAGCCGGGTGGCGGTGCGACGCTTCCGGATGGCCTGACAGAGACCCGCATCCTCAATGGCAGTAACGAGCAGGAGGAGGTGGAGCAGGCAGTGACAGCGGAGAGCCTGATCACGCCGCAGGAGAGCGAGACATTGCTGATGGACGGACTGCAGGAGGTGACCAGTCTGATGGTGGCGGATTGTGAGATCTCCGAACTGTTCAATGTGGTGTTGGAGACCATGTACCGCTCGATGGGATTCCGCCGTGTGGTGCTGGCGTTGTACAACCGCCAGAGTGGTGAAGTGATGGGGCGCAGTGGCTTTGGGGACGATCTGGAGCCGTTCATCAAGGCGTTCCGTTTTCCGATGAAATACAGCGTGGATGTGTTCCATGGGGCGCTGAAAAATGCGGTAGATGTCTACATCGCCAATACTGCAGAGCAGAAGATGCAGCAGGACATCCCGCAGTGGTACAAACAAATCTCCAACGCCGGCTCTTTCCTGCTGTTTCCATTGGTGCTGAACGGTCGGCCGCTGGGACTGATCTATGCGGATCACCCGCAGCCCGATGCGCTTGAGATCGATAAGAAAAAACTCAACCTGCTGAAGGCGCTGCGCAACCAGATCCTGCTCGCACTGCGCAGCCAGTGAGTCGATGGGGGTATTGAGCAGGTGCTCAATGCGCAGGAGAGTCGAGCTTGCTTGTGGTTGCAATGGGGGCGTCGGTTTCTCCAATATCAATGTGCAAATAATATCGACAGCCGTTTGAAAAAGCCCCGGGTTTCCTTGTGATTACCTGTGATAAACGTGGATCGTTTTACGACCAGGTCGAGGGTGTGGAAAATTCACACCAGATACGTGGGGGGGGGGGCCGGATCAGGCAGCTGGGTGGTTTGGGCGGTGATTTAAAAACGGGGAACTGGAGGTGAGTGGAGAGGAGTTGATAAGCTCCTGGGAGACTTCACCCAATCGGAGAAAAATATGCAGATCGGCACCCCTCTCTCAGCCTCGGCAACCCGTGTGATGCTGCTCGGTAGTGGCGAACTGGGCAAGGAGGTGATCATCTCCCTGCAGCGGCTTGGAGCAGAGGTGATCGCGGTGGATCGTTATCCGCATGCGCCAGGGCATCAGGTGGCGCACCGTTGGTATGCCATCGACATGAGCGACCCGGCGGCACTGCGGGCGCTGGTGGAGCAGGAGCGCCCACATCTGATCGTGCCGGAGATCGAGGCGATTGCCACCGATGAGCTGGCGCGCATCGAGACCGAAGGGCTGGCGGAGGTGATCCCGACGGCACGCGCCGCCCAGCTGACCATGAATCGCGAGGGGATACGTCGGCTGGTCGCCGAAGAACTTGGCCTGCCCACCTCAGGTTACGCCTTCGCCGAGAGCCTGGAGGCGCTGCAGCAGGCGATCGATGGCGGGGTGGGATACCCCTGTATCGTCAAGCCCGTGATGTCATCCTCCGGCAAAGGGCAGTCGACATTGCACGGACCGGAGGATCTGGAGTCGGCCTGGAACTATGCGATGCGCGGCGGACGGGTGCAGCGTGGCCGGGTGATCGTCGAGGCGATGATCGAGTTTGACTATGAGATCACCCTGCTGACGGTGCGTGCTGCAGATGGAGAGGGAGGCATTGCAACCCACTTTTGCGAACCCATCGGCCATCGTCAGGAGCAGGGGGACTATGTGGAGTCCTGGCAGCCACAGGCGATGAGTGCACGGGCTTTGGAGAAGGCGCGGCAGATCGCGCAGCAGGTCACCAGCGCCCTGGGCGGGCGTGGCATCTTCGGCGTGGAACTGTTCATTCGCGCTGAGCAGGTTTGGTTCTCGGAGGTCAGCCCACGCCCCCACGACACTGGCATGGTCACCATGGCGAGCCAGTACCAGAATGAATTTGAACTGCATGCCCGCGCCATTCTCGGCTTGCCGGTGGATACCAGCCTTAGGGAGAATGCTGCCAGCGCCGTGATCTACGGCGGGCTGGAGGCGAAAGGGATCGCCTTCGAGGGTGTGGCCGAGGCGCTGCAGATACCGGGTAGCGACCTGCGCCTGTTCGGCAAACCCCAATCCTTTACCCGGCGCCGCATGGGCGTGGCGCTGGCCCGCGCTGAGAGTGTGGAACAGGCCCGCGAACGGGCGCTGGAGGTGGCGAGGCGGGTTCGGCCTGTACCCGGAGAGTGACCCGCTTCAAGGAGAGAATATGAGGCGGACTTGGTTGATCCCACAGCTGAGGAAAGCCCGGCGCGGAGATTGCCTGAGGCTGTTTGGCTCTTGATGAGGGGGCAGATGAGTCTTAGCGAGAGCTGAACTGCCAGCCGATCAACATTAGCAGGGCGGGGGCAAAAAGAACTTCCATACAGCCAGATAAGCCGCAATGCCCCAAAAGGTGACGAACGAGAGTGTCAGCAGATTAATGATCATACAGAGCGGAATGTAGGCGCTGTGCCGCCTTGCGGTTAAACGTGTAGCTAGTTTCGCAGCTGGTGACGTGCCACGGGTGC